>CAYWGU010000108.1:0-8726 GCA_964457975.1 uncultured Spirochaetaceae bacterium
AAACATTTGCTAATTTTGCTACATCAAGGATTGAATACATTATACTTCCATCTAAATTAATTTTGGGAACGTTCCCAAAAACTATTATATCATACTTATCTAGTTTTGCAAGAAAAAAAATATAAAATTATATAGTGGGGTAAGAGGGGTTAATAGAATAGTTTAGTGTGTTTTATGAAAATAAATATTTTGAACTCTCAGAAATTCTTTTGACTGAATTTAGATAAATAAGCTAGATGGTATCTTTTTAAAAAAGGTTTCCTATTCATACTGGCTTTTTAAAAAAATATCTTAAAGTGTTGATAAGTGTGTATGGAAATCTAAAGATACTATTTTAAAGCTTCATAGTCATTAAATTATCTGCCACCCAAAAGCTGCTACTTTTTGAACCATTGAATTCTTAAGCCCAATAACTATTAGGAGAAAGTGAATAAATAAAGAAAGACAAAAAAAAGATACCAGCAAGTTAAAAGTTGAATGTTATCAATGATTATTTAACAGGAAGAGGTAGCTTCCAGGATAATACAATACTCTACAATGCCTCACATGTAGCATTAATTAACTGGTTAAGATTTAAATATGATATCATAAATGCGTAAAAGCTTACGCTATAATGTTACCAACAGCAGTTAAAAAAGATGCTTTTGTGAGCGAGAATAAAGAGTCATTGATTGAAGAGAAACGACGAATTGTAAGAGAAGAAAAGCGACTACTATATAGAGTTTCCTGATTGAAGTCATTGCTCAAACTGACTGGTATTCAAGAAGGGGGTTGGTCAAAAGTTGATATAGTATTCATGAAAACAACAATGAAGCCGCAGTGGCTGTCTTTTGTAAATTGTATAAATTTTAATTGAATTAATAACTTTTTAGTCATAAGTGAGTTAAGGTAGTCTTTTAAGTGTTGATACCACCTTTAATAAGTAGCTAAATAATCTAATATAGAATAAAGTATTTTTTCCTCATAAGAATATTTTCCCCATTCTTCTGCTATGTAGGTAACTCTATCTCCAGCAGTGTCTTCTGTTAGGATTAAATCATCACTTGATAAATTGGGAAAATCAAGATTTAAGCCTAATTTTATAATTGCTTGTTCTTTTGTAAATTTTACGTGGCTATTTTCCATTGTTTAACTTATCTTTTCCTGTTTTTCAACAAGTTTTAAATAAATCTTTATAACGATTTATATTGTTTGTTCTCTTTTCCACGATATATTTTTTGAAGGCAATCTTGCATTATTATAAGGTAACTTTTTATCACCAGGTAATGGTTTGGGAAAGGTGTTTTTGATATCTTCGACTGTGGTATTTCGCTCTTTCATCCTTTCAATACCATGAATAGAGATTGATTTTGTTATTTATTCATTTTTTATATTAACATTTAATTCAACTTGTTTTCTAATTCTAAAATTTACTTGCTCTTTAAAGTAGTTTTTTTATACTCAATAAAATTATATTAAATTGATATTATATCTAAAAAACCAACTATTAATGAGTGACGTTTTTTCTTATTTGTGAAAGTATATCTTATAGCAAGAAGGAGAGATTAACCATGTTCATAAGTATAGATAAACGTAACGGAGCAGTAATGGAGATTACTGGATACAGAGTACCGGGGGAAAAACAACCAAGACAGCGCAAGGTCTATATTGGTAAGATGGATGATAACGGGGTGTTCGTACCAAACAAGCTATTCATCGAACGATCTAAGAAAGAGGAACTGCAGGCTGAGGTTAAAAAACTTCAGGAAGAGCTTAATGACAAAAAAAAGGGAATAAAAAAGCAAAAAAAGGAAGTAGAAACCCTCAGTACAGTCGTTTCTTCGGTTTCCGGTAGAAAGATGACAGGCCTCTCACATGCTTTAAATCACATTGCTAACACTGAAGGGTTTATTTCAGCTCTTTTTACCCTCTTTGGAGAAAAACTTGCTAACCAGATACTTTCCCTTTCCTTTTATGTGCTTGCTACAATGAACGAAGCTCTCGATGACTTTTGTTATTTCGACGTCTCGAAGGAGCATCCTTATGGTTCCGATATCACCAGCAGTGAAAGTAGTGCTATTCTTGCATCAATAAAGTCTGAGCATGTCTACGAATTTTTCAAGGCAATACGCAATTCAGACCCCTCAAGAAGCAATGAATACTGTTTTTGTGCTTTCGATGGTACAGCTTTTAGCTCATATTCTAATGATTTATCTGAAGTTGAGATGTCTAAAGGTAAGCAAGATCACAATCTGAAGCAATTTGCCATTACCGCTGTTTACAGTAGCACCGAGAAAAGATGTGTCTATTACAGGGTTTATAGAGGTAATATTCCAGATATTAATACCATCAATAACTTTGTCGACGTGGCCAAGGCTATGGGCTATAATTTCCGCAGAATTGCTCTTGATAGGGACTATTGTAGCTGGAACAACCTATATAGGCTCTACTATGAGTGCAGCTACGATGTCATAATGTGCTTAAAAGCAAACATGCTTGTATACAAAGAAACCCTCAAATCTGTTCGAAGAACCTTCGAGGATGACTGTACCCTTTATCTTAGTAATCATAATGTATATGGCAAGACTGTATCTCAGGAGATTACTCTCACCGACAGTGAGGATAAGAAACACAAAAAGATGGTATTTGTGCATGTATATTATAACAGGATGAAGGCAGCAGACCAGGAACCTAAATTGTTCGGTGAAATTGAGGATTCCATCACCAAACTTACAAATCTAGTGCAAAAGAAGAAACTTTCGGTAAGCAATGCTCACAAGAGGCTTTTTACGTGCAAGCAAAAATCGCTCATAGCAGTAAGAATGACTGAAAATGGCACCTGTGTGTTTGAAATGGATAGTAATGCAGTAGATGAAGCAAGGGGGAAGTTAGGATATTTTATGCTTTTAAGCACAGAAAACCTCACTGCTGGCCAGGTTCTTGATATATATATGACTAAAGATGGCGTAGAGAGAGTTTTCTACAACGCTAAGAACGATATCGGATTTGATTATCCTGCGGAAAAGAGTGACGCTACTCTAGAAGGAAAGATATTCATTATCATGTTGGCAGGCATGATTTCCACACATATTCGAAATGCAATGAGGGCACATAGGGAGGAACTCACTCGAAAGATGACATACAACAAATTGCTCAAAGAACTCGATTGTATGTACTCTTTCACGGTAAATGGGAAGACAACGTGGTGTAAAATTTCAAAAAGGCAAGAAATAATATTTAAATGCCTTGATGTTCCCCTGCCTGTAGACCCAAAGGAAGTGAACGTAAAAGTCAACAAAAAAAGAGGGTCTAAGCCCAAAATCTAGGAAAGGGCTATGCACTACATTAAAGAACATGGGTATAGTGCATAATAATGAAGTACTGTGGTTTAAAAAGTAAGAAGAATAACCAAATGCAAGTTAATGTTGGATCTATTAAAAGCAATTTAGATGAGTTTGATTGTATTGCTGACATTGCTAGAAAAACTGATGCTTTATTTGTTGATTCAAATGAATTAAATTTGTCGAGTTGCAGGTTCTCTGAAGCAAATATTACAGCTCCTTTATATACAGTTAAAGCAAGGCTACGTGATGAGCTTAATGATGTTTTAATTATTAATATTCCACCTGGTGTGAGTACTATTCGTAAAAAGAATAAATTTTTGACTGTTTTTAAACTTTTAGAATTAGATGATACCAATCAAACAATATTGCTTTTCAAGATATTTAAATAGAATTCTGGAGAACAATGTAATGATTTATATATACAAAGGGTAGAGGTATTCCCAAAATATCTAATGATTGAAAAAACATTTTCTTCAAAGTTTTTTTGAGATTTTTCTTAAAGCCTCAATACACTCTAAATCCAAATTTAGACTCCTGCAAAGCCATTGAATGGCTTTAGCAGAAGGTCTTACTATATACAACTAAAAATGGAGATTAACCGAGTGGACTTGGGCTTAAGTTGATTAAAGCTTTTATTCAAAAGAAGAATGGAAAAATGCATATTATCTTCCAGTCTAGATATTATGAATTTTCATCAAAGCGAGAAACTTTTTGGAAAATGATGGTGATTTTTCTGGAACATGTTTAAATGTTGAAATTAATACTAATGATAAAAGGAGTTAATGTTTGCGGTCTGAATTTCAGAGCAAAAATATCTTATAGTATTATTAAGGAGTTATTATGAATAATGAAATTAAAATAAAAGTCGCAGATTTGATTGGCAGTCAGCTCTGTGTTTCTGTAGAAGATGGACAGAAAGTTTTTGATAAAGTAAATTCATTATTAAAAGAAGGGAAACCTGTTTCTGTTTCTTTTGAGAATGTATCAATACTAATAGCACTTTTTCTTAATGTCGCAATCGGCCAACTGTATGGAACTTTTACTGAAAAATTTATTGGTTCACATTTCAAGGTAGAAGGATTGTTGTCAGAGGATATGGAACTTGTAAAGCATGTTGTTGATAATGCCAAAAAGTATTATTTAAATAAAAAATTTTACAATGAAGCATGGATGGAGAATGATTATAATGAAGAATAAAGTTTGTAATCTATCTTCCTATAATTTCTGTGAAGGAGTACAAATTCTTGAAGATACTAATATTGGGCTATATTTGTTTTCTGCACCAACAAATCCGTCAAGCCATTATTTAAATATGGTTTCAACTCAGTATCAAAGGTTTTTAAAATCTTATATCAGTAAAGGCACAACCTATTTTAGATAATTTAGATCATTAAAAGCAAAAAGAGAATCATACATTCTTTCCATATCAATATAAGCATTTTGATTGCTTATCAAATAATCACTCTTTTTCGAGTAAATATAAATTTCTTCAACTACTGAATTTATCATTTTTGGAAAAGTAAGCTGTTCTTTAGCCTCAATTATATTTTGAATATCTGAAGATCCTTCTTCCAAGGGACTTTGATGAAGAAAGCAAACTATATCAAGATTGGAGAATAGCATTCTTGAAAGTTCTTGTGCTTGTTTAAGCGGAGTGTTCATGAGAGAACAAGTCATAGAAATTACATTTTCATTTCTTTTGATGGTGTTTTTTAAGCTATTATAAAAATAGATCATTTCGGCAGTAAATAGTCCTATTAAGCATATAAATATGACTATTGAGAATCTTTTAAAATCTATTTTTGAAAAGCCATTATATTTATCACTCATTATTATAAGAATAACAGAAAATTTTGTGAGGCGCCATCTGTTTTATAAAATTAATAATATTTTTACAAAGGTAGCTTTAGCTTTTAAAATAAAAAATCAATGATCTCAGAAAAACTTGCAATATTGTATTCATAGAGTGAATTAACACCATAAAAACTAGTATAACAAAAAAAGTAATCTAAAGAATATGATGGAGGGAAGGCAATGCTAATATATAAAGAGCTAATCAATTCAAAATTAACCCCTGTTGGCCTGATATATAATAACTTGAACTTTCAAAAAACGTCCTCTCTGTCAATGTTTTTTTTAATAATAAAATTAACATTTAGATTTTAAAAGGTTTCTATTTACCATGTAAGTAAGCTTAAAAGGTTATTTTGATGGATAAATTATGAAGATAGAACGATTTTAAAAGAAAAGTCAGTTGAGTTTGTTATTTTGAGAAACACGTTCATTAAGTTGGTTTGTAATGGACTTTAAAAGAAAATATAAATATTATTATAATATAGGACAAAAGTCCTATATTAAATGGCTTTATCCATGTTATTATAAATTTATGTATTTTATGTAGCACAAGATAAAATACGAATAATAAGTATTTGTTAAATACTAAAAGGATTTAGAATGAAATCAATGAGTGGTAAAGGAAATATTGAAGTTTCAATATTTTTATATTTGATCAATAAATAATTTTCTAAATTATATGATCTTATTTTAGGTAAATAAAATATCTAAGATTAATTGATTTCTTATTTTTATCTTATTAAAATGTTACAGTTTTAATGGATGTTCTAATAATTGCAACAAAATGAAACAAATTTCGCAGTTTTCTTTGACAGATATTACTATCTAATTTATAGTAGTAAATGGGTAAAAAATATTGGTAGAAATTTAATAATTCTTAATAATTTGTGTAAATCGTTTAAAAATAAGCTTAAATAAATATTAATTTTTTATATTTTTCTCAAAAAGATAAATTCATACTTTTTATATCCATAGGGAGGATTGTATGGTAGTTGGTAAGAAAATAAACAGGGTAGATGCTAAAGCCAAAGTTACTGGTACAGCAAAATACGTTGAAGATTTACTAGATGATAAGTGTCTAGTTGCAAAGGTTCTTCATAGCACAATAGCAAATGGTACGGTATTATCATTTGATTTGGAAGAAGCTAAAAAGGTATCCGGGGTTGTAAAAATCATTACTTCATTTGAAGTTCCAGATATTCAATACCCAACGGCAGGACATCCATGGTCAACTGAAAAGTCTCACCAAGATGTTTGTGATAGAAAATTATTAAACACACGTGTTAGGTTTTATGGTGATGAAATTGCTGTAGTTATTGCAGATAATGAAATTTCTGCTAACCAGTCACGTGATTTAATTAAAGTAGAATATGAAGAATATCCTGCAATTTTTGATATGGAAGAAGCTATTAATAATCCTGGTGATGTTCCAATTCATGAAGAAAAACCAAATAACGTTATTGTAAGAAGTACCTATGATGTAGGTGATTATGATGAAGCTCTTAAAGAACCTGGACTTATAAAAGTTGAAGGTATTTATGAAACTCAAAAAGTTCAACAATGTCATATTGAAAATGCAGCTTCATTTGCATATGAAGAAGCAGGTAAAATTGTTGTTGTAGCTTCAACTCAAATTCCTCATATTGTACGTCGTGTTTGTTCTCAAGCTCTCGGATGTGATATGGGTAAAATTAGAATTATTAAACCATATATTGGTGGCGGTTTTGGTAACAAACAAGATGCACTAACATCTCCATTGAATGCTTTTTTAACAACTCAAGTTGGTGGACGTCCAGTTAAATTGATTTACACAAGAGAAGAAACATTCTATGGCACACGTTCTCGTCATGCAATGAAAT
This sequence comes from uncultured Spirochaetaceae bacterium, assembly GCA_964457975.1. GTDB lineage: Bacteria > Spirochaetota > Spirochaetia > Sphaerochaetales > Sphaerochaetaceae > Pleomorphochaeta. Next base: position 7,037 of record CAYWGU010000108.1, read on the forward strand.
TCTTAATTACATCATATGTAAGACCAAACGGTACATTTGCAGCTCGTAAGATCAAAGCTTATTCCGATAATGGTGCTTATGGTTCACATGCTCATGCATTAGTTGCAAATGCAGTTAATGGATTTAGAATGATGTACCCAGTTGGAGCTATAAAAGGTGAAGCTTATACTATTTATACAAATAGCCCAACAGCAGGTGCTATGAGAGCTTATGGTATTCCACAAATAGGTTATGCCCTAGAATGTCACGTAGATGATATTGTTGCAAAGCTTGATGGAATTGATGCAATTGCATTTAGAAAGAAAAACATGATGCAACTTGGATATGTTGATCCTCAAACAACAATTACTTGTCATTCAACAGGTTTAGCTGAATGTATCGATAAAGGTCGTGCAGCAATTGGTTGGGATGAGAAGCTTGAAAAATATAAAAATGAAACTGGTAATATCAGACATGGTGTGGGTATGGGTATATTCTGTTATAAAACAGGTGTTTATCCAATTGCACTTGAAACATCTGCTTGTCGTATGATTTTAAATCAAGATGGTTCAATCCAACTTCAAGTTGGTGCTACAGAAATTGGTCAAGGTGCTGATACAGTATTTACACAAATGGCAGCTGAAACACTTAGCATTCCATTTGAAAATGTTCATGTAATGAGTCATCAAGATACAGATATTACACCATATGATACAGGTGCTTATGCTTCAAGACAAACATATGTAACTGGTATGGCTGTTAAAAAAACTGCAGAATCATTGAAGAAAAAGATCTGTGATTATGCTGCTTGGATGCTAAATAAGGATGTTGATGATTTAGATTTGGTTGATAACCATATTGTAAGAATTGGAACCAAAGATATTTTAATTTCAGTTAAAGAAGTTTCAATGGAAGCTTGTTATTCAAGAACAAATTCAAAGCATCTTGCAGCAGAAGAAACCCATCACTGCAGTGATAACACATATTCCTTTGGTGTATGTTTTACAGACATTGAAGTTGATATTCAAATGTGTAAGATTAAAGTTAACAGAATCATGAACGTTCATGATTCAGGTAAGATTATTAATCCTCAAACTGCTAAAGGACAAGTCCAGGGTGGTATGAGCATGGGACTTGGTTATGGTTTGGTTGAAAAAATGTTATTCGATCCTAAAACAGGTCGAATGTATAACGATAACTTACTTGATTATAAATTGATGACAGCACTTGATACTCCAGATCTTGAAGTTGATTTTGTAGAACCATATGATCCAACTGGTCCTTATGGTAACAAAGCACTCGGTGAACCTCCTGTAATTCCAGTAGCACCAGCATTACGTAATGCTGTATTGAACGCTACAGGTGTTGCAATAGATTCAATTCCATTGAATCCTGAAAAGTTGTTTAAAGAATTTACTCAAGCGGGACTTATTAAATAGGAGATTTAAAAATAATGTACGATTTCAATAATATGTATCAGCCTAAAAACATTGAAGAAGCATTGAAGATGAAAGCAAATCATCCTGAAGCTTTGATTTTAGCTGGTGGTAGTGATATTTTAATACAGATTCGTGATGGTAAATTAGCTGGATGTGATTTAATTAATATCCAGGGCTTAAACGAATTAAGAGGTATATGCATGGAAGACGATGGATCTTTATTAATAAGACCCTTAACAAGTTTTTCTCATGTAACAAAAAACGAATTAATT
>CAYWGU010000109.1:0-8718 GCA_964457975.1 uncultured Spirochaetaceae bacterium
CCTCTCATGCTTCTAATTAACGACAAACAATAAAACATATAATGCATTAGCTTTTGGCGGTGGAATGTTTTCATTTCAAGGCAGTGTGTGAGCCGTGGCAGTGGCTGTGGGGCTATTTACACATAATATAGTTATAAGACAAAGTGCCGGTTGTGGTAGGCTTTTTGAGCGTTTGTTTTATAACGCATATTATGTTCAATAGCTTTGGATTTAAGAACCTAAATAACTATCTATCTGTCTGTCTAACCAAAAAAATATCTGTCTTGTTAAAAAAGAAATCTCTTTGGGCAGTAAAAAAAATAGACCCCCCTACCCATTTATGATCTTGTTTCAGGCAAAAGTGCTTAATGAGTCCCTCCAGGCACACTAATAATAAATTTTTTGCGATTTCATTTATCCTGTAAAATTATGAAGAAGTTCTACAAACTAATTCCAGTTCACTATCAATCCCACCTTTAAGGACAAATTGAAAAAAATCAATACTGTCTGGCGCAAAATTTGCCGATAAGGGATTTCTTACTCCGAATATTAAATAGATTTACATTGATACTGCTCCCAATATTCTTTTAATACACCATTTGGTAATCTTCCATTTACTCTCATTATCCTCTTTAGTTCACGACAAACACATTTTATAACAGCATCAGTAGCATCATCAACTTCCCCAGGCAGGTAACCAGCATTATTATCAATCACTTCCGCATATAGAAAAAAGCATCTATCTACTCTTCCAAAGAATGTATCTATTATATAAGTAGGCACTAAAGCAGATAATCTTGCAACCTCCAAGGCACTTTCCTCAGTACTCCCAAGTTCTTTGCTTTTTGAGAATGCATTCTTAAAACGGTCTCTGAGGTCTAAACCCAGTTGAGTCGCACTTGTGGCAAGTGAGAGAATTGAGATAATTAAATTTGGATCCATAGTCTTATTTTTATTAAATTTTGCTATTTTTTCTTGTATGTCTGATGGATGAAATGACACATCCCAGTTCCACTTCCCAAACCCTCCATGCGTATTGACAGCATTAACCCATTCATTTAAAAAATCTCTTTTCGTCTGGTTTTGTTGGCTATCAACTCCTTTTGTTTCAATTATTAAATATTCTCCATTTGACAGGCGAATCATAAAATCCGGATAATATTTTCTTATTACTCCTTTGAAATTGTATAGTATATAAAACCCCAAATGATCATTTTTTACAAATGAATTTACCATAGGGGATTTATCTAAGAAATATGCCTCACTAGCTTCCCATCCACTATCATAAACACAATGGCTTATATGTGACTTTTCCGTCTTCTCACATGGTTTACTTGTATACCATGTACGGACCTCAGAGGTTGACCGTATTGGTTTTTCCCTATCAAAAACAGCAGTAAGTTTTTGTGTATTTTCAGCACGAATTTCAGTCCAGATATGCTGGATAATCTTATTCATGTTAAGGATGAATAAGATTTTACGTTTAGTATTGTCTTGATGAAATAAGTCATGTTTAATTCTAATCTTATCTGAATCAATAAATAACTCTACTATCCTAACAATTTGAGCCAAAAAGACTTCTTTACTTCCTTTCCAATCAGAGCGTTTTTCCGAATTATATATAGTAGAAGCTATTTTAAATACTATTGTTTGAATTCTAGTATCCTCAGCAATTTGCTCTAACCCAATCTCAGATTTAACCATCGAATTAGCTTTACCAGCAATTATTGCAGCAAGTTCTGCTTCAGTAATTGATTCATATGGATCAATCTCAAGCACTTTAACTTTATCCCAATTCAATGAGAGTTTTGGTTTATAAACATGATCAATTCTCAGAATATTAGGCCAAGATATTTCATGTTCCAGCTTTTCCTTAACAGGTTTAATTTTTGTTTTGGGAGGTGGTGGAGGTGGTGGAGGTCCATCCCCTCCTTCGTGAGGTAAAAAAGTGAAAGGAACACCAAAAATATTTACATATTCGGCTTCAAATAAACCATCTTCCCCAGTATCGTATGAAACCCTTCTTAATCCACGACCAATAACCTGCTCACAAAGCAATTGACTAGAGAATGCACGCAGCCCCATAATATGTGTAACGGTTTTAGCATCCCACCCTTCAGATAACATTCCAACTGAAATAATATTTTGAGCCTGTTCGCCAGGTTCCCCTACTTTTCCAACCGTATCAATTATTTTACGTAATAGTTCTGCCTGTTCCTTCTTTGTTAGTTTTGAACCCTTTTTTTCTTCGTTGAGGTTAATTTCAATTGCCTCCGTCTCAGATTCAGCCTCACTTAATATTTTACTATCAATTTGTAAAGTTTTTTCCGGATCACATAAATCAGGTATTAAAACTTGGTTATGATCAAATGCATATTTTATTCGTGATGAGGTCTCTGTTCTATTTGCCACAGTTATCATTACAGGGGGTACTTTATGCCCAACTCTGCCCCATTCATTTTTGGTTTCTTGCCAATCCTTCCCTAACAAATAATAGGCATTGATTATTAGATCAGGTAGTGGCTCTGTCTCTTCAGCTTTTCTATTTAGGTCGTCTTTAACCTCATTATCCATATAGATATGATAAAGTCTGGATTTCAACTCTTTTGTCCTAACACTATCATCACGTACCACAACTCTAGGAGTTTTTACTAAACCTGATTCAATGGCATCATTCAACCCAAAATCTGAAACAATCCATGAAAACAATGATTCTTCTGCTGCCTTTTTTCCAGATGGTGAGAACGGAGTTGCAGACATATCATAACATCTCAAAATATTCCGTTGTTTATGTATCCTGTCTAGACCCCCAACCCAAATAGTTGCTTCTTCAGCACTATCTTTCTCAGAACCAGTTCGCTTATATTTTCCAACCGCTTCAGGGTTAACACGCCATGCATGGTGTGCTTCATCGTTTAAAACAATGATATTTCTTGCATTTGACATTTCACCCAAAACCTGTTTTACATATGCTTCTCCGCTTATTTCTGTTCTTTTTCGTTTATCGACAGAACGGAGTTGTCCTTTTTCAATTTTAGCATCCAGTTTATCTTGTGTGTCCCATGCCAATGTATGCCAGTTGTGGATGATGATTTTGCCCTGACGCAATTTATCCATTAACGTAGCAGGAACAATATTAAATTCTTCGTAATAATTGTTTTCATTAGTAGGATACAAAACCTGCAAACGGCTTTTTACAGTTAATCCCGGTGCAACAACCAAAGCATACTTACTGAACCGAGCATCGGTAGGATTTGTAACTTTGTTTAGAAAGTTCCATGCAATAATCATTGCCATGATTATGGTTTTTCCTGAACCCGTTGCCATCTTACTACACCATCGTTCAATCTCTCCACCATCACCTACAATATCAATCCCAACTTTGTCTGCATCGGGAGCTTCGCTTAACCAAATAAGAGTTTCAATAGCTTCCAACTGACAGAAAAAGAACCTTCTATCTTTACGTTCCTCTGGATCTTGCCAGTGATATAATAATCTTTTAGTTATGCCTGTTACTCCAGGATAACCTGCTTCGCGCCATGCTTTTACTCTTGGGCGAATTTGGTTAACAGTGTCAATTTCCACAAATATTCCTGGATCATCAAAGGCTTTTGAGTTGGGTGTTGCCACTACATAACCAGCAGGACGCCTTCCATCTTTTATAAAGAAATCTCGATTTTCCCTTTCATAAAACCAATGATATTTTGGTTCTTCATGAGGGCTATTAATTATAAGTTTATCAATTCTCTTTGCCATAATGCCCTACATGTTTATTACTCTAAGACTTTCAATACCACGGTCATCAATTATTTTAACAGCAATTACGCTGCCCGGCTCAAACTCTAAAGAAATAGTTCCTTTGAAGGCTTCAATTTTTTCTTCATCAATTTCTGCCTTTAGATTTTTAGCCAGTTTTGCCCAGCCGTCTTTCGCTCCAGCCATTGGGAAAAACACCTGAGAAGGAAATAAAGAACGATTGTCGTAATCTGTATCTAGCATCCACATGGCAATGTTCTTTTTACCACCACTTTCTACATTTCCTGTTTTTGGATTGTAATAATCAAAACCCATAACTTCAACTTTTACTTTACCGTCGACAAGTTTGTGGACTTTTACATCCGGTTGACCAACTAACCAGAAACTTTCATTGCTACTGCGTTTTTTGCGTAAATCGTCAGTTAACATGTCGGCATTCATTTGGGCTTTGAGCAATTGCATTCCTGCAATGGCTGGAGTGAGTTCGTCAATGTCTTTTGCTGCTTCTTCATCAAACTGAAAAGCACAGAATAAAAGCATTTCTGGTTTGAATGCTCTTGCTTCCTGCCAGGCATTTTCGACCATGCGTTGTTCGAGTGGTGCGTGTTCAGGGCCGAAAACAACCAATACTTTTTTAGGAATATCTTCTTTTGTTTCTGCTTCTGCCTGAATGTATTTTGTTCCAGACAAAGGTTCTACTCTGGTAAATCGAATGATGTTTCCACCTTTGGCTCTTATACCTGCTCGAAGCAATTCATCGCGCCATTCACTTTGACGAAGTGTTTCTCCTGTGCGAGCGATGGAAGTATCCGAACCATTATAGTCTTGCTCCATATCGTCAAAACTTTTCGCACAAGGTGCAGGAACTGCTTCGACAGTAAATGGACCTGTAATTCTTGTTTTTTTTGTGTTAATTAAAGGTTGGTCAAATAAAGTATTTTCTTGTGATGGCTCATTATTCGCAATACTTCCAATAGTTTTATGAGGAACAGTTTTGTATTTTAAACCGCTACTAATTCCTTCTTTTTCATGTGATAATTCAAAGAAATCAAATTGACCAGTCATTAATCTTTGTTTAGCCAAGGCAATTGAAACTCTTGATGTGTCACATGTAATCCAGCGTCTGCCCCATTCTTCTGCTACAAATGCAGTAGTACCACTTCCACATGTAATATCTAAAACCAAATCACCAGGGTCAGATGTCATTAGCATGGCTCTTTTAGGAAGTTCTTCTGATGTTTGTACTACATATATTTTATCAGAAGCTGCACCAATACCAGACCATAAGTTATTTAATGACATTACTGGATGGTCTTCTAAGTAAAGTTTAACTCTTAAATTATTCCCTTCGACTTGTAATCGATTTTCTTTTTTTAATTTATCTAAACCATCTGGATATGAGGTTTTCCACTGTGTGCCTTTTGGAGGATAATAAGTTTGACCATCGCATACATATCCTTCTTGTTTATCTGTACCTTGTGCATTTAAACTCCAAGTTCCAAACATTCTCCAATCTTCATTTTCCTTTAGAAACTTTGATATTTCTCTTCTCTCGTCTGGGGTTGCTTTTCTTGCTTCTTTAGTTTTGATGTTTTCAACCCACAAATGTGAACCTGCATTATTGGCAAACCATTCAGAGTCTTTATCCGTGTATAAATCCCTATATTTTATTTGATTAACATCTTTTGCATACCAAACTATATAAAAGCAAGCACTATTTAAAAGTTTTTTTGAGAACATCAATGATGCTTTCTTTACCGAGATTAAAGAAATAAAGTTTGTTGGCCCAAATACTTCATCAAGGACTTCCCTTACATGATGAACATTTTCTTCACCAATTTGGACAAAGACACTACCCGTTTCATTTAAAATTTCTCTTGAAAGTAAAAGTCTATCGCGTATATAGGTTAAGTATGAATGAATGCCCAATTCCCAAGTGTCTCTAAATGCTTTCACCATCTCTGGTTCAGCAGTCAAATCTTCATCTTTATCTGTTGATTTTAATGCAGTTTGATTTACAAAGGGTTGAAAGTTGCTTCCGTATTTAATTCCATAAGGTGGATCAAAATAAACCATTTGTACATTACCAGCCATTCCTTCTTTTTCAATCAGGGAGTTCATTACTAAAAGGCTGTCGCCCGCAATCAGTCGGTTTGTCCAGCCTTCTTTGTGTTTGTAAAAGTCTATGGCTTCTCTTAACGGTTTATGTTCTGCAAACAAACTTATTTGTCCACCATCATCGTGTTCTTTTTTTACGGTTTCAATAATGGTGTTTGGGTCAATTCGTTCGTGTACGTGCAAACTCACAGTTGGTACTTCAAAACTGGTGTGTTCGGCTTTACCTGCCCATTGTAATTGCGGGTCAAGATGTGGGTCGTACTCGTAGGTTTTCTTAGCTCCTGTGTCTGGATCAGTTGCTGGTGTTACCAATCCAACATGTGGATTATTTGCACGTTCCTTGTCAGAATGCTCGTACTGTTTGATTTGTTTTTTTGAGATCTTTTTAGCCATATCTTTTATTAATAGTCTTTTGTCATTATTATTTGGTCAGCATTCGCAAGATTGCACTCTTTTGCAATTTTTTGTTTCAGCGTCAGCCCATTCGAATTGCAAATGTGTGCATTGTTATTATATTCTTTATTGGCAGCAGTAATTATGTACTCCGTCAATTGGTCGTTGCAAACAGGATTGTAATTTTTTATCAAATCCTTTTCGATTGAATCTCTTTCATTTTCTGCATCAATAGTCTTACACAAATTCTATTCGCTACGTTTTTTTGAAATGCAATCTGCTTTGTGGTAATCTTGAAAACGTGTCGATAAATCATCCGTTTTTTCCATTTAAAAAATTTCATGGGTGCCTGCTCCATTTTGTTTTTCAGTCCTTTTGGTAAATACATATATGCCACCTACTTTTTTAAATGAAGGGTTTAACTCATAAACGTAAAACTGACGTTTATTTCCAGATTTTCCTGTGAATTCAATTGTTGTACTACTCATTATTAATTGACTTTGATTAAACAAACATAATTTTTCAATATTTTAACTTGCTCTTGAAGTTCTGTCTCTGACTGCATTGGAGTTGTATTCAGTTCTTCCACATTCGGGAGCATATTGAATAAATTAAGCAAGTACGAAATTTTTATTGCATAATTTACATTCTCAATATTTGTACCAACAGCTTTACTATTTAATTGTGCTGATGTAATTCCAATAATGTTACCCATCTTATTAAATAAAGGGCCTCCGCTATTGCCAGGTTGAAGAGGTACAGAAATTTGATAATATCTCATATCATCATCAATTCCAGATATTGAACTAACAATCCCATCGGTTACTTTGAAGTTTGTTCCCATTATATCGTTAAGAGGATATCCAATTGTAAAAGCTTTTTCTCCAATTTCTGCTTTTTCAACAAGTGAATACGGAATAGAAGATAGACCTTTAAATTTTTCATCAGCAATTTTAATCAAAGCAACATCGTTTTTACTATCAACGAGTAATATTTTTGCTGAATATTCGAAGTTACCTACTTCATTTGAAATTAGAACTTTCAATGTTTCCGCACTCTCAACAACATGAGCATTTGTTGCAATAATTCCATTTGCAGTTAAGAAAAAACCACTTCCAGAAGATTTTTGAACCTCCTTAAACGTTATTTGGCTATCAGCTGGTGGATACATTTTTATAAATTTACTAGTTCTCTTATCTCCAGTTTTAGGGTTTTTAAATTCTATTGAAAGAAGAGCTGGGTTTTCTAATATTGCAAAGGTTTCAACCTCTGACTTATTTCCCATATACCACTTTGTAGAATAAAAACCTTTCATCGAGCTGGGTTCAAATACTGCCTTGACTTCTCCTACTTTCCATTGTTCGTGTTCTGATTCGAGAATTATTGCTTTAAAAATATTTTTGTATTTTTTTATACCAATTTTGTAGTATGGCATATCTTCAGATTGATAGGATTTATAAATCCCTTCAATTTGACTTAGCTTGTTTACTGAAAAATAGTTTCTTAAAGATTCTTCTGTTTCAGTGGTCTTTTCAACTTCAGGATACTCTATCTCGGGTGTTTTTGTTAACTCAAATTTGTACGACATTTGTCTTATGCTAGCGAATGCTCTTCTCGTGGCTTTGTTGAAATCATCTTGTACTGACCACCCCATTGCACTACCAGTTTTGGAATGTACAACTTTATTTTTACAATTTTTTAGAGTTATAGAAACTTCATTAACTCCTGTTACAACATTAGTGTGGTCGATAAAACATCTTAGTAATAAACATTGATTTTTTTTTAACTCATAAGGCTGAGTTGAAGATTCTGTCAGAACAATAAATCCTTTTTGATTAAAGTCTGTTCTAAGTCTTGAAGAAATGCTCCAAATGTCAATTCGACCGCTATTATATTTTAAAGTCTGAACATAAACATATTTGTATCCATTCAGATTTTGTCCAAACGAAAAAGCTGTTATTAAAACAAATATTATAAGTGTTAATACTCCTTTCATATCTCATGGTCTTTTATCATTATTACTTAGGAGTAAGGTAATTTACCTTTACTTTTTCATTATCCATATGTCCAGATGTAACTATATAACTCGATATTGGTATGGAAAGTATGCTTTTTGCTATTGCTGATATGTCTTTTAGCATGACAATCATTGTTGAATGATTATGAGTTTTTTTGGATTTGGTAAATATAGAGAAAAAATATGTCATATATATTTATTTTCAATATATGTTTAGAAACCCCATTTTTTTGGTTGAGATTGGGATTCTATTTTGTTTTCTATTGAGTTATCGAGTTCAGGGAAAAAGTCGAGTCCTGTTATTGTTTCAATGGTATTTACTGTAACTAGATAGTCTTTTATATCCGATGAAGTGCATAGTTGAGGCATTAAAAATGCAATGGATAGCTTCTTAGAGTTTTCCTGTCGTAAAAGGATTTTATAGTAATAGCCGGGAATTGTAACATTGTTTTTTC
>CAYWGU010000110.1:0-8654 GCA_964457975.1 uncultured Spirochaetaceae bacterium
TTTGAGTCAAAAGAGAGTGCTGTACTTTTCAGCATTTTATAGGCCAAGTCGAAGTTTGTGCTATAGAGTATTTCTTTTGATAAATCTATGTAGATTGCATGATCTTCTTGACTGGCTCCAAGGAGTTCAACATTTGGTGGAATGTATGAAATGTTGAAGTCCTCTAGAACCCTCTTGGATGGGTTTTGTAGTAGAGCTTCAAAGGTGTCGTGTAGCGTGTCATATTGCTTTTCTATAATTGTGGAGTATTCGATGGAATTACCATCTTTATTTATGTAATAAAGAGCAATAGATTCTTTGCTGTTTGTAGCTATTCCCTCTTCTTTTTCTCTTACAATTTCCTTAACTCCGGATTTATTGATTGATTCCTTAATTTTTGGAATGAACAATGCTAATTCAATGATTGTAAGAATTATAAAAATAATGAAGATTATGAGGCCTTTTTTGAACTTTGGACTCGCTTTTTTTTCTAAATCGCTCATAAGTTCATGGTATATTAAATCTTATTATTATTCGATACTTTACAAGGGAGTAATTAGTCCGTAAAATAAAGTCATATGAGAATTATAAATGGCATTCCAGCTTCAGGAGGATTTGTGGGTGGTAAGGCTTTACTTTACCAACATCATCATTTTGAAGCAGTTAAACAAAAGATAGAACCTGATTGTGCGGAAAAAGAATTAAAAGCCTTAGATGATGCATTTAAGTCTTGCATAGCCAATACAGAAAAACTATTAAACACCATAAATGAAAAAGAGCAAAAAGAAATTGTTGAAACGCATCTGATTATGCTTCAAGATCCTGAATACAATGAGGAAATTAAAGGTGCCATTTCTATTAGATTTCTTAATGCTTGCTGGGCAGTTGAAAGTGTTACCTCCAATCTTGTTGCAACATTGCAAGCAAGTGATGTTGAGATGATTCGTGAAAGAGCAGTAGATTTCCTTGAAATAAGTGAGCTTTTAATAGGTGAACTCTCCAATGTAAAACGTCCAACCCTAAGCAATCTTGATGAGGATGTAATCCTCATAGCTGATTCCATCTTACCAATTGAAATGCTCACTCTTGATAGAAAGCATGTAAAAGCTATTGGTCTTGATACTGGTGGTAGAACCTCTCATGTTGCAATTTTTGCAAGAAGTTTAAATATTCCAACAATCTTGGGTCTTGGTAATGCATCAGTAAAAGCACATAATGGTGATGAGGTTCTTGTTAACGGAAATGATGGTCGCTTAACAATTAGACCAGAATGGAATGTTTCTAGATACTTTGAAGAAATGAAGGCCATTTATCAACTTCATGTGGATGAGTTGAAAGATATTGCATCCTTCCCCTCTGTTTCAAAAGATGGAAGAGAATATACTCTAAGGGCAAACATTGAAACTGTTGATGAAATACCGAGTGCTATCGAACGAGGTGCTGATGGTGTAGGTCTGTTTAGATCAGAATTCTTATATTTACAGAAATTAGGAGCTCCTCCTAATGAAGAAGAGCAATTTGAAGCATATAAAAAGGTTCTAGTTGGCATGGATGGTCGTCCTGTAACAATTAGAACAATAGATGTTGGAGGCGATAAAGCCGTTAAGGGGATGGGAATATCGGAAGAGAATCCAATTTTAGGTTGGAGAGCTGTTCGTTTCTGTCTTGAAAGGAAAGATATATTTCGAATTCAACTGAGAGCACTGTTGAGGTCTTCCCTTTATGGGCAACTTCATATAATGTTCCCTATGATTAGTGGTATTGATGAGCTCGATGGTGTGCTCTTTATACTAGAACAAGTAAAGCAAGAATTACGTTCTGCTAAAACCCCATTTGATGAAAATGTAAAGATTGGAACAATGATAGAGGTTCCTTCAGCTGCTCTCATTTCAGATGAATTGGCAAAAAAGGTCGACTTCTTTTCAATCGGAACAAACGACCTGATTCAATACACCATTGCAGTAGATAGGGGTAATGAAAAGATAGCCTATCTATATCAACCATTTCATCCTGGCGTGCTTCGATTAATTAAAATGGTAATCGACAATGCCCATAAAGCAAATATTCCGGTAGGAATGTGTGGTGAAATGGCAGGAGATCCTTTTTCAAGCGTGCTTTTAGCAGGTTTGGGTTTGGATGAGTTTAGTATGAGTCCTTCAGCACTTCTTGAAGTGAGAAAGATTCTTAGAGAGACTAGTTTTAAGGAAGCACAGGCTTTTGCTGCACATTGCTTAACTTTTAACTCGTCAAAAAAAATAGATAAATTTATAAGGGAGTGGATGCATGACCGATTCGATCATATCCCAACCATTGGATAACAAAGATAACAAAGCATTGCCAATAGTATCAATTATTGGTCGTCCAAATGTTGGTAAATCAACATTATTTAATCGTCTTATTGGTAGACGACTAGCTATTACTGACCCAACACCGGGTGTTACAAGAGATCCTATACCAGCGAGATGTCTCATTGGTAATCATTTTATTACGCTTGTCGATAGTGGTGGAGTTAAACAAGAACAACAAGGGCTTGATGAGCTTGTAACCAACAAGAGTCTTGCTTTAATTGAAAAGAGTGATGTAATTATCTTCATGTTGGATGTAATGCAAATTACAGCAGAAGATGAAATCTTAATTAAATACCTACGTCCTTTTACAGAAAAGGTTGTATTGGTTGTTAATAAGATTGATGACACAAAAAGAGAAGATTTACTTTGGGAATATTATAGCTACGGTTATCAAAGAGTTATTGGTATCAGTGCTGAACATGGCACCAATGTTGAAATTCTTGAAGAAACATTACTTGGAATTTTGGAACTTGAACAATTACCAGAACCAGAAGATGAACCAGAAACTGTTAAGATTGCCATTTTAGGTAAGCCAAACACAGGTAAGAGCACATTATCCAATCTACTTGTAGGTGATGATTTATCAATCGTAAGTACAATTGCAGGTACAACTCGTGATGTTGTGCGTGGATCATTTGCATATAAAGGAACTGATTTTACTGTTTTGGATACGGCCGGTATCAGACGTAAAAGTAAGGTTGGTGAAGATGTAGAGTATTACAGTGTAAACAGGGCAATCAAAACCATTGAAGAAGCTGACGTTGTTGTATTGATGATTGATAGCGTAATGGGTTTGAGTGATCAGGATAAGAAGATTGCAAATCTTATAGTACGTCGTGGTAAAGGTATTGTAATGGTCATCAACAAGATTGATGAATTAGAAGGCCTCGATAACGAAGTTTCTGCTATTAAAGATAAAATCAGATTCTTCTTCCCTATTTTATCCTTTGCTCCTATTTCTGCTATCTCTGCACGTGATGGAATAGGTATCTCAAGCATGCTTGATACCATTTGGGGTGTTTGGAATCAGTTAAACAAAAGAATTAATACAAACGTTATTAACAATGCCTTGAAGGATTGGACCACAAGCTTTACTCCTCCTAGAGGAAGCATGGGCCATTACAAGGTTATGTATGGAACTCAAATAAGTACAACTCCTGTAAGATTCTTGTTCTTTGTAAATAGATTGAAGGATTTCCCAGAAATCTATGAAAAATATTTGAAGAACGCAATCAGAAAGGATTTAGGCTTCTCTTCAATTCCAATTGAAATTAGCTTAAGAGAGAGAAAACGTAATGAATCCCTAAATAAAAAGGGTGAAAAACCTATTCTATCTAAGTATGGTGAGGATCTAGATAAACCGCAGGTAAAATCTACTCCCGGTAAGGCTCGTGCCAAACATAAGAAGGTTAAACCTGGAAACCTTGCATCGCTTGATAAGAGAATCAAGTCCCTTAGAAAGACAGCTAAGAATGCTACCACTAAGAATGATTCAAGAAAGAAAAGGTAATTATGAATTATGTAGAAGAACATAACATCAAGGCTTTTTGCCTTGATGTCGATGGGACACTTTATTCATTACCTCAAATGTATGTCCGCCTTGCAAGGACTGCATTTCCATCTTTATCCATTGGATTGAGATACAACGGTGTGCGTAAAAAATATAGATTAACTCAAGAGAGCAATCCCCCCCGTGAGGACTCTCGCAGAGGCCTGCTTGAAAAGCAGGCTTCTCTGTTTTTGAAAGCTGAATCGAACAAAAGTTCAATTGAGCGGATGATTGATAAGATTGATAAGCAATTCTATAAGGTCTGGGCAAGAAGCTTTCTACGTATAAAAGCCTTTCCTAATATGGTTGAAGCACTTACTTTAGCAAAGCAGCAAGGAATTAAAATAGCTGTTTTGAGTGATTTCCCCTTGGAGAGAAAGCTTGAAACTTTAGGAATTTCACATCTGGTTGATTTTGCATTAAGCAGTGAGGACACTGGTTATTTGAAACCTTCTAACAAAGCGTTTGATATACTATGTAAAGGGGTTGGTGAGAAACCTGAAAACTGTCTCTACTTTGGAGATAGCTATGAAAAAGATATAATAGGAGGAAGTGGTTTTAATATGAACACTCTTCTTATTAAGAAGACAAAGCATAAAGAAAAATATCCTAAGGCTTCTATCATTTGTGAAAGTTGGAAGGATGTGATTGATTTGGTGCTAAGGTAGGTTGCAAATGAGTGTCGGCGGGGTATTTCCATTAATATTGTTTGGAATTTCAATAATATTTACTACTCTTTTATTTTTATCAAAGAATAAGAAACTTAACTTAAATGAAATTAGAAAAACAATAAGAGAAGATTCTGAAAAAGCAATAAAAAGTCTTGAACAAAAGGTTGTGGAGACTGAAGAGCTGGTAAGTTTAAAGCAGGCTGATGCTCAAGACACTTGTGGTTTTGTGGAAAGAAAAATTCAAGAACTACGAGATGATGGGGAGGAGCTAAACCAATTAGGTGATGCTTTAAATAAATACCGCAGCATGCTAGCACAATTAAACCTTGCAACATCCCAAGCGCAGGCTTTTGTTGTTCGTACAAACAATGATGCAAAAAAACTTCAAGAACTACAGCTTGTAATCGATTCTCACGAAAAGAAAACCTATGCTATTCTACAATCATACGATTCTGGTATAAAACAACAACATTTTCAACTTGAAGCCATAAAAACAGAAATAACATCACAAACAGAAAATTCCATAAATCAAATTGTAACAACAAGAGATGAATCATTATCTGAGGTGAGAGTACAAATTGAAAAGTATCAAGCGCTAAGTGATAGATGTGATGAAGTACAATCAACTCATAAAGGGATCTTAAACGAATTGATTGAAAGACAGGCGGCTAATAAAGCAAATTTGAATGCTCTTAATAAAGAGTTTGAAGATAAATGCGATAACTACCTAAATGAAACAAAGAATAAACTTGATGAATATCTAACTCAAATACAAACCTCCGCAAATGATAAATTATCTTTGTTGGAAGGTTCCATTGTTAAAAACTTTGAAATGGAATTGAATAGGGAGAAAGAAGAGACCTTGTTAGGTATTGATGATGTACTTACAGCATCAATTCAAACAATATCTCTATATGATGAGAAGATAAATAAATCATATGAAAACTTTGAAATTAAAAGCAGTAAAAATGATGGTAAAAAAGATAGAAAAGACAAAAAAGATATAAAAAGTCATAATGATAACCCCGTAACAGATTTGCAAGCATCAAATACAAAACCTGTCGATGAGATAATCATAACGTCCTTAAACAAGGATGATGGTGAACTCATAACCTTAAAAGAAGATGACCAATCGGGTTCAATAAAGAAAAATGAAATTCTAGAAAAGAATACCAAAGAATCAATTGATGGTAAAATTACCTCCAATTTACTTGAGGGCAGGTTGGATGAATCCCAAATCCTTGAAAAGAAAGCAGAATCTCCAAAAGAAACCTCTAAAAAAGAATCCAAACTTAAAAAGAAAAAACGACCTCGAAATAAAAAAAATAAAAAAAATGAAGATGAAATAGAAATCATGGCAGGAATTGATCTTATAGATATGGCCAGTGGAAAGGTAAGCAGTCGCCTTGATGATTTCGTTGATGATTTAGATCCCTTTATTTTCGATGAGGAAAAACCTTTTGATGATAAAGTCCTTCTTGATGATAAAGTGCCTAGGGCTATTGGTGATATAAATCTTGATGATTTAGCCTCCATTGATGCATCCTTCTGTGAACATGTTAAAAAAGAAATCAAAGATGATGAGTCTACTGCCACTCAAATTAATGAGGCTGACACTAAAATTGATAAACAGGTAGAACCTTCTACGATTGGTGGTGAGGAAGTATCTCTAAATGAAAACAAAAAAGATGAAAACAATAAAAATGAAAACAAAAAGGATGATTCAATAGAAAAGAATTCCCATAAAAAAAGTGAAAACTTAAATAAGAAGAATTTGGAAATTAACAAAGAAGAGCATATCCTTAAAAAATTGAATGGTACTGGATTTGGAAATCTCTTAGACTCTTATGGCTCCTCCAAAAGGATAGATGATGGGAAAGCCACAAAGGATTCAGTAAATTCCTTCAAACCCGGATCAATAATTGAGAGGCTAGCTGATGAGGACAAGTTAATTGATAACGACGATGATAAAGCGTTAGAAAAGGATTCTTCAAAAGGCGAGAGCCTTGCTAAAAAAGAAAAAGATATTGATGCTGATAAAAAAAAGAAGTCTGGTTTTGTTGTAATAGGGGAAGAAGAAGAAATTTTATTAGATTAAAACCTAATTATGCTTGACGATTGAAAATAGCCTTGTTATTTTATATTCGAGTCGTGAGGGACTCAAAACAATATAAATAAGAACTCAATTAAATCCCAACGGCAATGGATGGGAATTTATTTGAGTGAATCAGGAATAGAAGAACATGAGTAGTAAATCAAAAAAGAAAGAAAAAGAAACAATTGAAGAAATAACTGGAGAGGAAGTGAAAATAGATAAAGTAGAAGAAGAAGTTACTTCAACAACTACTGAAAATAAAGAAGAAGCTAAAGTAGTAGAACTTTCTCCATTAGAAGAAAAAGACCTACAGATATCTCAATTGAAAAAAGAACTTGAAGAAGCAAAGGCCTTTTCCTCTGAGTGCAAGATGGATATGTTAAGAAAACAGGCTGATTTAGAAAACTACAGAAAAAGACTTGTTCGTGAAAAAGAAAATCATGCCCGATTTGCAAACGAAGGTTTGATTGAGGATCTATTGGAACCTTTGGATAATTTAGGCAGAGCCATTTCTTCAGCTGAAGTTTCAAGAGATTTTGATACCATCCATAATGGTGTTAAGATGGTAAATGATCAACTTTACTCAATGCTTGATAAGAATTGGGATTTAAAAAAGATTGCATGCAAGGGTGAAGAATTTGATCCTTCTTTACATGAAGCTTGTATGATGGAACAAGGTGAAGATTACGACAAAGAAATGGTAATCGACGAACTTGGAAGTGGTTACACGCTACATGATAGAGTATTAAGACCAGCGAAAGTTAAAGTTGGTAAGCCACTTTAGTTGACGATTAAAAAAAGTATTACTATTTTTAATATAGTTGAAGAAAAAAAATTTAATAAAAGAATATAAATGTTAACAGGAGAATAGATAATGGGAAGAATAATTGGTATTGATTTAGGTACAACAAATAGTTGCGTAGCTGTAATGGAAGGTAACGAGCCAATGGTTATTGCTAACTCAGAAGGTCAAAGAACAACTCCTTCTATTGTTGGTTATACAGCAAAAGGTGATCGTCTTGTAGGTCAACCTGCTAAAAACCAAATTGTAACAAATGCAGAAAACACAGTTTACTCAATTAAAAGATTTATGGGACGTAAATTCAATGAAGTTCCAAAAGAATTAGAAATGATTCCTTATACTGTACAATCAGGTAACGGTGGAAGCATTATAGTAGACATCCGTGGTAAAGGATATTCACCTCAAGAAATTTCAGCAGCAATACTTCAAAAAATGAAAAAAACTGCCGAAGATTATCTTGGTGAAACAGTAACAGAAGCTGTAGTAACAGTTCCTGCTTATTTCAATGATGCACAAAGACAGGCAACAAAAGATGCTGGTAAGATTGCAGGACTTGAAGTAAAACGTATCGTTAACGAACCAACAGCTGCTGCATTGGCATATGGTTTTGGTAAGGGCGGCAATTCAAAAGATGAAAAGATTGCTGTTTATGATTTAGGTGGTGGTACATTTGATATATCAATACTTGAATTAGGCGACGGCGTATTTGAAGTTAAATCAACAAACGGTGATACACACCTTGGTGGTGATAACTTTGACTTAGCAATTATCGAATGGATGGTTGATGCATTCAAGAAAGACACTGGTGTTGATCTAAAGACTGATAAAATGGCTCTTCAAAGATTGAAAGAAGCTGCTGAAAAAGCAAAGATTGAATTATCTAACTCAAACAATACAGATATCAACCTTCCTTTCATCACTGCTGATGCAACAGGTCCAAAGCACCTACAGATGAGTTTGACTCGTTCTCGTTTTGAGCAGATGATCAAACCTTTGGTAGAAAGAACAAAACAACCTTGTATTGATGCATTGAAGGATTCAGGTTTAAGTGCAAGCGATATTGATGAAGTTATCCTAGTTGGTGGTTCATCTCGTATTCCTTGTGTTCAAGAAGCAGTTAAAGCTATATTTAAAAGAGATCCTCATAAAGGTGTTAATCCTGATGAAGTTGTAGCAATGGGTGCAGCTATTCAAGGTGGTATCTTAGGTG
>CAYWGU010000111.1:0-8571 GCA_964457975.1 uncultured Spirochaetaceae bacterium
AACCATTGACCCACGCCTTAAAAGGGCGTTGCTCTACCTACTGAGCTAGCAGCCCCTGTAACGATTGAGAATATAGCAAATGTACCTATAACGCGTCAACTACTTTAGAGAAAAAAATAGCAATATTTATCAAAAGATTCTTATAATGGTGCATTCAATGTTTAAAATCGTTAGTTAAAATAAAATAGATAAATTATATAAGTTAAATAAACAATCAATAATTGGTAAAAAAAATCATTTAAATTCTTTTTAAAAGGGATAAGCAAAACAGCATCAATAATCAATAATGGATAATGGATAAAATTGAACTTACTTTATCAGCTCTAATAAATTTATTAAAAATTAAGAGTATCATATAATTTTATACTGATCGATAAGTAAGAAACTTCATTCTTCATCACAATGAGCATCATCCATTTTATTATTGTGAATTTATATTCAAGATGCAACAAGCGTCAAAAGTAATAAATCCAAATCATGAACTTAAAACCAACTTATATATTATATAGTTTTAAAACTAACCATTAAAAAGAGAATTAATTTATATATTATTTTATTAATTTCACTTTAAAATACTCCACTTAACTTTAGTAATAAACCTTTACACAAACTCACTTTAAGAAAGACTTACTGGAATATTTATAATTTAAATAGGCAGATGATGATTAAATAACAACTCGTAGTTTATGCCATAATAGAAGTGAAACGCTAAGTATACTTTGGAGATTCAACAATCTTATTCAGACTTTTTCAACCTCTATTTTTTAAATTTTCAGTGCTAGTTTTCATAAAACTAAAAAATAAGACTGTTATTTTACACGAAATAGGAAATTATTGTATTTTTTTATTGAAACATTGCCAAACTTATATTATTATAAATTTATCACGAATTAGGAGTAACTTATGACAACAACCCAGTTATATCAATCTATCGAGCAAGAAATGTATGAAAAACACAAGGAGAAACCTAGAGTTTCTTATGATGTATTTTTTTCCAATTGGTTTGTTGAAAACTGCATTGAAAGTGTTTCTGATTATCCGTTAGAAAAATTACGCTTTGTTTGTCCGCTTAAATTCTTTACAACATTACTTCATTGCGAGAGTGAAAAACACATTATTTTGTTGGCCACATACTTTTTACCTGCAAACTATACAATTCCCGATCAAGTAGTTAAAGATTTTGTAAATTACCCTCTTGAGTGCTTCCATCCCAAGCATCCTAAGATGAGCCAAAATGCTTTATTTGAGAAAGCTCTTTATGATAAAGATTACCATATCTCCATGACCATGGTTACAACTAGTACTCAACCTTTAGATGGTAGATCTTGGAATATGCTTAATACCTTCAATAAAGAATTGGACACATCTTATGATTGTAGAATTACTGCACGATACTTAGATCTTAAAAATATAAAAACATTCTTTCAATATACAGAAGACAGCAATGCATATGAAAAGATGTTGGAAACCGAATTAATGTAAGGAATTTACCATGAACTCTATTTCAGACCAAATCAAATCAATGCGCCTTTATTTCGATAATGGCTCAACCTTTAGTTTTAAAACTAGACTAAAAAACCTTGAAGCATTTGAGGCAGCTTTAAACAAATGGGAAGAACCATTAATCAAAGCTCTTTATGATGATTTAGGTAAGAGCCCAGAAGAAGCTTATATGTCTGAACTAGGTATGGTAAAAAATGAACTTAAATTCATTAAAAAACATTTAAAATCTTTCATGAAGAAGAAAAAAGTACCATCTCCTCTGGTTCATTTCCCATCTAAAAGTTACATTGTGAATAATCCACTAGGACTTGTATTGATCATGAGCCCATGGAATTATCCTGTTCTTCTTACACTATCTCCTCTAATTGCAGCCATTGCATCTGGAAATTGTGTAATTTTAAAACCATCTCGCTATAGCAAAAACACAAGTGCAGTTATCAAAAATATGATATTTGAAACTTTTAATAAAAATTTTATTGCTGTTTTTGAAGGTGGATCTCAAATAAACCAAGAATTGCTTGATGAAAAATTTGATTCTATTTTCTTCACAGGTTCTCCTAAAGTCGGCCATATTGTAATGGAAAAGGCTTCAAAGCATCTAACTCCAGTTACATTGGAGCTTGGAGGAAAAAGTCCAACCATAGTTGATAAATCAGCCAACATCAAATTAACAGCTCAAAGAATAGCTTGGGGTAAGTTCTTAAATGCAGGTCAAACTTGTGTAGCACCCGATTACATTTTATGCCATAAAGATGTATTTCACACATTAATTACTTCTTTAAAAGAAGAAATTACAACGATGTATGGCAACAATCCAGTTGGAAACAATGAATTTCCTAAAATTATAAATGAAAAGCATTTTAACAGATTGATAAATTTACTTGACATGGGCTCCTTAGCCCATGGTGGTCAATATGACATAAATAAAAGAAAGATTGCTCCATCAATAATGGTTGGAATGGATGTAAATAGTGAATTGATGAGTGAGGAAATATTTGGACCAATTCTTCCAATTATTGGTGTTGATTCCTTTGAAGATGCTGTTAAATTTATAAATAATAGACCACACCCTCTTGCATGCTATTTATTCAGCAATGATGAAGCTCAACATGAAATATTCAATGATAAATTAATATTTGGTGGTGGTTGTATAAATGACTGCATCATTCATCTAGCAACATCGCACCTACCCTTTGGTGGTGTAGGTGATAGTGGAATGGGTTCCTATCATGGACTTAAAGGTCTTGAAACATTCTCACACTCAAAATCAGTTTTAGAGAGATCTTTCAAATTTAATATCAAACTTAGAAACCCTCCTTACAAAGGGAAGTATAACATGTTAAAAAAACTACTATCGTTATAATTTAAGAAACGATAAAACAAGAAATTAAGTAGTAATTAGTTGACACTAACTTTAATAATTCCTAATCTAAGAGGGATAAGGTTTGTAGCTGCAAAAACTAAGATGTTTTTAATTTTATAAATCATTAATTACAAACAAATTAAAAATTAAATATAAAAACAAAATACACTTTTCTATGATACAATAAAAGAAATCTTACATTGCAATAAATCGATAGAACTGTTAATATCACGAAGAAATAACATAAAGGAAATATCATGAACGTTAAAACAACACGCAATATAGGGATTATGGCACACATAGATGCTGGCAAAACTACAACTACAGAAAGAATGCTTTATTACACAGGTGAAAACCACCGTATTGGTGAAGTTGACAATGGAAATGCTACCATGGACTGGATGGAACAAGAACAGAACAGAGGTATTACAATTGCCAGTGCAGCCATTACATGTTTTTGGCATGACCACCAAATTAATATCATTGATACTCCCGGACATGTAGATTTCACAGCAGAAGTAGAAAGATCACTTAGAGTACTTGATGGTGCAGTTGGTGTATTCTGTGCAGTTGGTGGTGTTGAACCTCAATCAGAAACAGTTTGGAGACAAGCTGATACCTATAAAGTTCCACGTATTGGTTTTGTTAACAAAATGGATAGACTTGGGGCAGACTTCTACAATGCAATAAAAGAAATCGAAACCCAATTAGGAGCAAATCCTGTTCCTCTATATCTTCCAATTGGTGTTGAAAATGATTTTTCAGGAATCATTGATTTGCTAAAGATGAAACAACTAACATTTGATCCCGATGATAACGGTATAACAATAATTGAATCAGAAATTCCAGCAGATATGATGGAACTTGCATTAGCATGGAGAGAGACCTTAATTGATAAAGCATCTGCTTATGATGAAGAAATCATGGATTTGTTTTTCAACGAAGAAGAAATTCCATCTGATAAAATCAAAAAAGCAATAAGAGAAGGAACCCTAAGAAGAGAAATTCTTCCAATATTTGTTGGTTCTTCCTTGCAGAACATTGGTGTTCAGTCACTTCTTGAAGGTGTTATTGATTTTCTACCTTCTCCTGATCAAATCAAAACAGTTTATGGTACCGATAAAAAAGAAAAAAGAATTCAAATTTTACATGATGAAAATGCAAGCCCTTTGGCTTTGATTTTTAAGATTCAAATTGATAAAGAAGCAGGACCTTTATGCTATGTTCGTGTATACCAGGGTACTCTCAAAAAGGGTGCAATGATTTACAATGTAAACAAGAAAAAAAGAGAAAGAATTGGTAGAATCCTGCGAATGCATGCTGATAGAACTCAAGATTTAACAGAACTTAATGCAGGTGACATTGGTGTTATTGTTGGTTTCAAAGATATCCAAACTGGTAATACCTTATCAAACGAAAATGAAAAAATTTTACTTGAAGAGATGCATTTCCCAACACCTGTTATTACAATTGCTATTGAACCAAACACTCAAAGTGATAGTGCAAAGTTAAAAAAAGGTCTTGAACAACTTGTTATGGAAGATCCTACCTTCTCATATAAAGATGACATGGAAACAGGTCAACTTGTAATCAGTGGCATGGGTGAATTGCACCTAGACGTTCTTGTAACCAGACTTACCAAAGAAATGAAAATTGCAGCTCACGTTGGAAATCCTCAAGTTACATATCGAGAATCAATTACCAAGAAAAATAGTGGCACTGAAAAATTCTCAAAGATACTTGCAGGTAAAGAAAATGAAGCAGAAATTTCACTTACGGTAAAACCTCTTCCATCTGGAAGTGAAAACACATTGATTATAAAAGCACCCACAAGAAGAATTCCTGATAAGATTATTGCTGCAATTGAAAATGGAATAAAAAACAGCTTCCAATCGGGTATTAAATTTGGTTATGAAATATGTGATATTGAAGTTACTGTTGATACAATCAATTACAATGAATTAACTGCAAGTGACTTTGCATTTGAAGCTTGCTCTGCAATGTGCTTTGACAAAGTATGCCAAGGTGCAGCTCCAGTGTTAATGGAACCTATAATGAAGGTAATAATTGTTGTTCCATCACATTATGATGGTGATGTTATTGGTGGATTAACAAGCCGTGGAGGAATTGTAAATAGCATTGAATCAAGATTAACAGCCGACCATATTATTGCAGAATCCCCTCTTTCTAAGATGTTTGGTTATTCTACAGTTCTTAGATCAGCTACACAAGGTAGAGGAACATTCTCAATGGAATTTGATCACTTTGCTCCAAAGACTGGTAAATAAAAGAAGAATTATATATGAGTGAAAAAGTAGATTTACAAGAGATTTTTTCAAGGAACATGAAAGCAAGAAGGAAAAAATTGGGTTTGACCCAAGGAGAGTTAGCTACAAAGATAGGTATCTCTTCCTCCTTCATTACTGAAATTGAAATTGGAAGAAAATCACCTTCCTTTACTAATATAAGTAAAATAGCTGATGCCTTAAATGCTCCATCTTGGTCACTCTTTGTTGAACATGGCGATAAGATTTCCAACAAATCAAAATCATATGAACAGCTATCGATAACTCTTAAAGCTGAAGTCTCTAAGAGAATTGATGAAATTTTATCCATAGATTAATATAAACAACTTAACTCTAGAGAGCTCCAAAGGGAGCTCTTTTTTTGTGTATTAAAATTGTTAATTCAAATAAAGTTAAGCAAAAGGTGGTTCCATAAAAATATTTGTAAGGAATAATATTTATTTCAAAGAGCAAAATTTATCATTTTTTAATGCAGACTGGTAAATTTTTTTTATGATTGACTTATTCCATCATTTCATTTTCTTCCAATTACCTGTTAACTTTAAAAACCTTTAATAATAATATAAAGTACATTAAAATGTATTTTTATGATGCATTCTTATCTATTAAGTTCCATAATATGTACTTTTATTGAATTGCCAATCTGTAAATAAATTGTCTTCAATCATTAACAGCTAACATATATATTTTTTTGAATAATCAATAAATATTGATAAATTTGAACAGTAATAGCCTGTTTTTACAAATATATATAATTTTAATTTCTTTCATATATTAAAATTAACTACTCACAAGCTACCACACCCTCACCCTAAATAGATTCTATTTAAGCACTTTTTATCATATATGCAAAATAATATTTGACAGATTAGTACATGCGGGCGTACCATATGGTCATATACGCGTCTTGTTCTTAGGAACAAAAGGAGGGATTATGAGCGTTACAAGTACTGACCTTAGAAATGTAGCTATCGTGGGGCATAATGGCACGGGGAAAACCTCGTTAATGGAGCAAATGCTTTATTATAGCGGGGTAATCAACAAACCAGAAACCATTGAAAGCGGAAAAACAACTAGTGATTTTACAGAAGAAGAAATCAAGAGAAAGATTTCGGTTCATACTAGTTTGGCTCATCTCAAATGGGATGAAAAACATTTAAACTTCCTAGACACTCCCGGTTATGCAGGATTCATTGGTGAGGCAATCTGTGGTTTTAGAGCAACAGAAGCTTCAATAATGATGGTTGATGCAAAAGATGGAGCCCAGATAGAAACCATCAAACTGTGGCGTCGTCTGGATAACAGAAATAAACCTCGTGCTGTATTCATCAACAAGATGGATGAAGATAGAGCAGATTACACCAAGATAATCGATGATTTAAGGCAGCATTTTGACGCAACATTTGTTCCAACTTTTATTCCAATGGGACAAGAAAAAGATTTCAAAGGAATTATTAATCTAATAGAAAACAAAGCTTATTTCCACCATGATGGTGATGAAAAAGAAACCATTGGGGAAATACCTGAAGAATATAAAGAAGAAGAAGAGAAGTATCGAGAGCAGCTAATTGAATACGCTGCAGAAGGTGATGATGAATTATTGGAGAAATTCTTTAATGATGGCACACTTAACCCACACGATATAAGACAGGGACTTAAATTAGGTCTAGCTGCCAATAGAGTTGTACCAGTATTCTGTGGTTCCACATTAAAAGGTTCTGGTATAATTCCAATTCTAAACTTTATTGCACACAACTTCCCAAAACCTTTAGGCCAGGTAGAATGGATTAACAATGAAGCTGGCGAGCATGAAGATATGATTATATCTGATGAAGGTGATGCTTCTGCTTATGTATTCAAAACTACAATTGACCAATACAGTGGTAAGTTAAGTTATATCAAGGTTGGTTCTGGTTGCATAACATCAGGAGAAACAGAGCTATTCAATCCCGAAATAAATAAAAAAGATCGAGTAACAAAGCTCTATCGAACAGTAGGAAAGAAACTTATAGAAACACCTTTCTTAAGTGCAGGTGATATCGGGGTATTAGCTAAAAGCAGCATCTGTGAAACAAACTGTACCCTACTATCAAATCCTGCAACTCAAAAATTTTCCTACAAACATTTGGAATTACCTGAACCAATTTATGCTTTAGCAATTTCAACTGAAGATAAAAAGAGTGAAGATAAATTAAATGATTATCTGCATAAGATTGCTGAAGAAGATTTAACCTTCAAGACAGGCTTTGATAAAGAAACAAAGGAATCAATTGTTCGTGGTATGGGTGATGTTCATCTACTGTTAATTCTTGATAGTGTTTGTGATAAACAAAAAATCACGATTCACACAAAGCTACCTAAAGTAGCATTTCGTGAAACAATTTCAAGAAAAAGTGGGATTGTTGAATATGCTCATAAAAAACAATCTGGTGGTCATGGACAGTATGGTAAGGTTCTAATTGAAATAGAACCTATAAAAAGAGGTGAGCATTACCAGTTCACAAATGCAATTAAAGGAGGATCTGTTTCAAAGGGATACGTTCCTGGAATTGAAAAGGGATTCCATGAAAAGATGGAAGAAGGCTTCCTTGCAGGATATCCTCTAGTAGATATTGGAATAAAGCTTGTTGATGGTAAGGAACATCCAGTAGATTCTTCAGAAATGGCTTTTAAACTTGCAGCTAAAGGAGCATTAGAATTGGCCATTGAAAAAGCACATGCAACACTGCTTGAGCCAATAATGGAGGTGCATGTATTTGTAAACAACCAATACCTTGGTGATATCTTATCTGATTTAAGTAGCAAGCGAGGACGAGTAAGTGGACAAAAAAAATTTGGGCAACTTCAAGAAGTTGTTGCTACTGTACCACAATCTGAAATGCTTAACTATGCAATAGATTTAAAGAGCATGACCAGTGGAACAGGTAGCTTTGAACTCGAGTTCTCTCACTATGATCCACTAAGTGGACGCGCTGCTGACTTGGTAATTGCTGAAGCTAAAAAAGCAAGGGGTGAATAAATTTAACTGTAAATAAAAGAATATGATTTGAGCCATCCCAGTCTATAAAACAGGGATGGCTCTTTTTATTCAAAAACACTACAGAATATTGATTGCAAGGTTATGGATAGATCATAACTATACTATTCCTTTTCAAACCAAACTTCATTGATTGTATACTCTAGATTTACACCACGAGTTTCATATTTTGTAGTTGGTCTCCAATCTCTTGATGGAGCATATCCATCATAGGGATTCATTAGATCTTCTGTGTCCTTGAATACCTCAATCATCTGCTCGGCATACTCGACCCAGTCAGTTACACAATATATATAACCGCCCTTTTTAAGTTTTTTAGCGAGTAAATCTGCAAAAGGTTTTTGAATCAATCTTCTTTTATG
>CAYWGU010000112.1:0-8557 GCA_964457975.1 uncultured Spirochaetaceae bacterium
GTACTTCCTGTATCACATACAGAAATAAATATCTGAATATGTCGTAATGTCATAATAACTCCTTACCTATAATGAAAACACTATAAATAATATTAATATATTCTATTTTACATATATTCGATTCCTTTGTATAGTGTAGATAAACATGTTGGAGGAAAAATGAAAAAAAAAGATTATTGGCAATTATTTAGAATAATGTTCACCCTTAGTACTTTTACTTTTGGTGGTGGCTATGTAATTGTTTCCCTAATGAAAAAAGAATTTGTCGATCATTTGCATTGGATAGACGATGAGGAGATGCTAAACTTGGTTGCAATTGCTCAGAGTTCTCCCGGAGCTGTAGCTGTTAATGGTTCTATGCTAGTTGGCTATAAAGTAGGTGGACTTAGAGGTGCAATGGTGTCA
The DNA here is from genome assembly GCA_964457975.1 of uncultured Spirochaetaceae bacterium. GTDB lineage: Bacteria > Spirochaetota > Spirochaetia > Sphaerochaetales > Sphaerochaetaceae > Pleomorphochaeta. The sequence continues at coordinate 406 of CAYWGU010000112.1, forward strand.
GTTATTGGAACAATACTTCCCCCAATGATTATTCTTTCTATTATTTCAGCCTTCTATGTACAGTTTAGATCAAATCGATATGTAAGTGCTTTCCTACTTGGGATGCAACCAGCTATAGCTGCAATTATTGCAGATGTAACAATGACATTGGGCTGGAATGTAATAAAGAAAAAGCAAGTATTATTTGTGGTAATTATGTTACTGGCCTTCGTCTGTAACTACATATTAAAGATTAATGTAATTTCAATCATCATCTCTTGTGCTGTAATTGGTGCAATTCATGCTGTTTTAGTAGAGAAAAAAAGTGAAAAACTTAAGAGGGCAAACTAATGTTATTGCAATTATTTTTAAGTTTCCTTCAAATTGGTGCTTTTAGTTTTGGTGGTGGTTATGCTGCCTTACCTTTGATTCAAAATCAAGTTGTAACCCAGCATGCTTGGATGACAATGACACAGTTCACTGATTTAATATCGATTGCAGAGATGACCCCAGGTCCTATTGCAGTTAACAGTGCTACCTTTGTTGGAATAACTCTTGCAGGAATTCCAGGTGCTATTGTGGCTACCATGGGTTGTATTATTCCTTCTATTATATTTGTTTCAATACTTGGATATTTTTATTATAAATACGGTAATCTTGCTATCATTCAAGGAGTTCTTGCTGGTTTGAGACCTGCAGTTGTCGCCATGATTGCCGGAGCTGGTGTTACCATCTTTATGTTAGCAATATTTGGTGAGTTACATGATAAATTTAATCCCATTGCAATTGGAATTTTTGCTATAACTTTTATTCTACTTAGGTGGAAAGAAGTAAATCCAATCTACACCTTGATATTATCAGGGGTTGTTGGTGGTGCAATATACCTTGCATTAGGTATTGTTTAGTTTCTAATAAATATATCCTTATGTTTGAAAAGTCCTATTCTTTTAAATGATAATTGCATTTATTTTTAGAGTAGGATTTTTTGTCCAAAGTATTAAAGGAAAATAGATAATCAAAAATGTTATTTAAACTATTATTATTATTATTACTTTCTAATAAATTGATGAATATTATTTGGCTCTATTCTTTTCTCTTTCAAGAATAAGTTTATAAGTTCTAATTAATCTTGGACGATTATAGCGTTGAGCAAGTATACAAGGAAAATTTACCAACATTGCATAGACAAACATTGGAAATATTACAAAAGGTGGACTCCATAAACCAAAAACCCAAAAGGGAATTATTTGAAGCCAATGAGTAATTTCTGCTCTTCCTGTTTCTGCTATAAATTCAGAAAAATATTCTGATTCAAATTTCTTAACATTTCTTTTTTGAAAGCCTTCTTTATATAACTTTGCACCATCTGGAAGAAAAGGTTTCCATTTATGAATTTTAAAAACTCCTTTATAAAAATTACCATCTTTTTCCCATTTTCGTGTTTTGAGAAGAAAGGAGCTTTCTTTAAACCATTTGTCACCTAGGTTATTGCAGATAACAGTCATTATTACTTGAATGAGTGGCCATACAATAAAATAAGAGAGTAATAATTGAGTGTTTGACATAAAAATAACTTGCATATATTTTAATTTCCTTTCATGTTTCTACCTTTCCATTTTGTCGTCTTAAAAACATAAGTACCCAAGAGTGAGTAAAAGAAGATTAGATGAAAAACTAAAAGGTAAATTGGATATATAACACCAACAAATAAAGGATAAGAGCCTATTTTCTTAGCACTCTTGTTAATCTTTAGTGCTGTTAAGATATAAATAATAAGTGTTAGCAAACTTAAGAAATAATTTTTAATGATAAAAGAATGAACAAATTCAAAAGGAAGGACAGTTAAATAAACTATCCAGAAAAAAATTAAAGCAAATAAATTTAAACTTATTGAAATAGATCCACTTGAAAAGTTCTTTGACCATCCTTCAAAGACTTCAAAAAAAGAATTTGGATACATTTTAAACTTTATGTGTTTCCCACCCATAATTAAATCAATAACAATATTCTTTTTATTGTAAAATTTACCTAAGTTAAAATCCTCTATCACACTATTTTTTACAGCTTCATAGCCGCCATTTTTTAAAAACAGTTCTTTTGAAATTAAAAGTACTGGCCCATAAAATCCAATATGTTTTTTTGCTTTATATACACTTAATGATGTAGCACAAATTTGAATTAAATTAAAAAATAATGAAAAGTACTCATGTTTTTTTTCAACAGTATGATAGGGTTGAATTGAAATGGGATTACCATTTTTCTCATAGTGACTTAGCAGACACTTTATAGCAGAAGGTGAAAGGCGAACATCTGAATCTATAAATAATAATAGATCACCAGTTGCTTTCTTGGCACCATTTTGACAAGCCCAAGTTTTTCCTTTCCAACCATTTGGTAGAGTATTAATATTTAAATAGTTAACTCTACTTTCTTTGATAATTTTGGCCGTTGAATCAGTGGAGTCATCATCTACACAAATTATTTCATGAATCTTCTGATTCTGGTTTTTTAAATCTTTTAGGATATTTGGTAAATTGGACTCTTCATTTCTTGCTGGAATTATAATTGAAATAGAGTGATTATTTAATGACTCACTGATATTTTTTTCTTCATCTTCAAGCAAAGGAAATTTATGAAAAAGAAAATAGAAGAAAATAAATCCAATAATTATTGAAAAGTAATTAAATACCATTGGTGTACCCCTTATGCTATTTCTAATTATTTGTTTATTATAGCATAAAAATGGAGTATAATATAAAGGAAAAATAAATATAATTTAGGGGTTATTTATGGGAAATAATATTTTAATAGTTGGTGGTGGAATTTCCTCTCTTACCGCAGCAGCTTATTTATTAAAGAACAACAACCAAGTTACACTTATTGAGAAAAACGAAAAACTAGGTGGTTTGGTCGGAAGTTTTTATAGAAAAGGCTTTCTTTTTGATAGTGGAATAAGAGCCACAGAGAATTCTGGTGTCCTTTTACCAATGTTTCGAAATCTTGGAATTGATGTTGAACTTTTAGAGAACAAAGTTTCTATAATTATAGAAAAGTACCAAGTGGAACTTGATACAAAAAATGGTTTAAAAAACTACGCAGAAATATTAGCTAAACTTTTTCCCGATAATGAAAAAGATGTCTCTGAAATAATAGATGTTATTAAAAAGATATCTAGTTATATGGAAGTTCTGTACGGAATTGATAATCCACTTTTCCTTGATATGAAAAGAGATAAAGATTATTTAATTAACACAATAGTTCCTTGGTCTTTTAAGTATTTTATGACAATAAATAAAATTCAAAAACTTAGCGTACCTGTTGATACTTTCTTAGCACAAATAACTGATAATACCTCGCTTATTAATATGATTACTCAGCATTTTTTCAAAGAAACACCCACCTTTTTTGCCTTAAGTTACTTTAGATTATATACAGATTATTACTATCCTAAGGGTGGAACTAAGACCATAATTGATAAATTAGAAAATTATATAATTAATAATGGTGGAGAAATAATTAAGGATGCTGAAATAATTAAGTTAAAATTGGATGATAAAGAAGTCCTTAGTAATCAAAACAGCTATAAATATGATACGTTAATTTGGGGAGCTGATTTAAAAACCCTTTATAAAATTGTTGATGTAAATAATTCAAGTGATTATAACAAAAAGGAATATGGCATAACAGAAAAAAAAATTCTTAAATCACATGGAAATGATTCACTATTCTCTCTTTACATATCCACCAATCTAAGTCCTGAATATTACAAGGGAAAATGTAGTTGTCACTCCTTTTATACACCAAGTAAAATAGGATTGGCTTCCATGAAGTATACTCAGTTGCAACTCCTTGAAAAACTTCGAAGCCAAGAAAAAAATCGAGAGGTCATTTTATTTTCATGGATTGATGAATTTGTAGAAAAAACAACATTTGAAATTTCAATTCCAGTTCTACGAGATTTAGATCTCGCCCCTAAGAATAAATCAGCAATTATTATAAGTGCAGTTTTCGATTATGATTTAACAAAATTTATCTATGAAATCGAATTATATGAAAAATTTAAAAGATATATGGAAAAAGCAATAATAGGGTCATTATCTAAAAAACTTTTGGGTGAATTAACGAATGAGATAATAGAATCATTTAGTTCCACTCCACTTACAATCAAAAATAGACTTAATAATAGTGAAGGTGCCATAACAGGTTGGAGTTTTACAGAAAAGTCTCCTATAGAAGATAGAATGAAGAAGATAGCAAAATCCATAGATACTCCATTTAATGATATTTATCAAATAGGACATTGGACTTTTTCACCATCGGGTTTGCCTACAGCAATAATAACAGCAAAACTGGTTGCAGATAAAATTGGAAGAACTAAAAATTAAAATTAATTGAAGATTTTTGCATTCTCAACTTTAATTGCTTGACGCTTCTTTTGTAAATAAATGGTTTAGTTTTTTGGTAAGTTGGTCATTTATGGTTCAATCGCTATGTATTTGAATGCTTTTTCCTGCAACAAAAGATTATTTTAAAGAGAAAAAGCAACAAAAAGGCACCTTGTTTAAAAAGTTTTGTTCTATTATTACAATACTAAAGATTATATATTTATACAATTTCTATACAAATGGTAAAAATCATGTTAATATTTTTATGATTATCACAAATTATTGATAAAATTAAATTTATTGTTTAGGAGACAGTATGAAAAAAAATTTGATGGTGCGGATCTTTGTTGCATTTGTGATAGGTCTTGTTGTGGGAATTCTTCTGTGGATAAGTGGAGTAAATATATCATTATATTTAGCGATAGTATCACCTTTTGGTAATGTATTGGTATCGATGTTGAAGATGATTGTTGTTCCAGTAATATTCTTATCTTTGATAAGTGGTTCAGCCTCTCTTCCTACCGGAAAGTTTGGTAAGATAGGCCTTAAAGTTATTATCTGGTATTTTGTTACTTCGCTTCTTGCTGCTTTTGTAGGATCAATTCTTGCATTATTTTTCAATCCAGGTTCTGGCGCAACTATTTCTGCATGGTCATCTCTTGCCTCCTCAAATACAACACTAGTTGTCGCAGGCACTACAAGTGCAAGTGGTGCAATAACTGATGTGTTAGTTGGCATGTTTAAAAATCCATTTGAAGCATTATCTAATGGTGATTTCCTAGCAATAATTGTATTCTCAATTGCCTTTGGACTTGCTCTTAAACTCATTTATGATGATAAAAAGACAAGTGATGCAATGAGAGCAAAAATTGATGTTGTTTTTAATATAATTGATGTTACAAAAGAAGCAATTTTTAAAATGGTTGATTGGATTTTAGCGTATACTCCAATTGGTGTATTTGCTCTAACTTCTTGTAATTTTGCAAACTACGGTTCTGCCTTGTTTGGTCCATATGTATCATTAACAATTGGTGTTATCTGTGGTGTTATATTTATGATAGTTGCTGTTTATCCAATAATGCTATTTTTAGTTACAAAACAAAATCCATTTAAAACTCTTAAGATAATAAGTGAAGCATCTCTTACTGCTTTTGTTACTAGATCAAGTGCTGCTACACTTCCTGTATCATTGACAGTAGCAGATGATAGGTTAAATGTAGATCCTGCTTTATCAGCATTTGCACTTCCATTAGGTGCTACAATCAACATGGATGGTGTATGTGTTCACTTACCATTCTTTGCAGTACTTGCTGCAAATATGTTTGGAATACATTTAGGATTTAGCGGATTGACTCTTCTTGTACTTACAACTGTACTTGCTTCAGTTGGAGCAGGTGGTGTTCCTGGTGGTTCTTTGATGTTACTATTTATCATTCTACAAAACATGGGACTTGATACAGCACAGACATCAATAATTGTAGGACTTGCTCTTGGTATTAATCCAATTTTAGATATGTTTGAAACAATGAATAATGTAACAGGAGATCTTGTTTGTACTTTTGCCGTTGGGTTTAATTCAGATATGATTGGTAAATCAGTTAAAGAATAACTTATTTTATCTATTCTATAATTATAAAGAGGTATCCATTAATGGGTACCTCTTGTTGTAATTACTCTTGAGTTTACAATTGAAGTGTAACAAGGTTCATATGGAGATTGTGGTGATGTTTATATCGTTGTAATTACTTTGGGTTTACAACCAAAAGTAGGTTTATCACGTCATGATATGATGGATATCACACAAAAATCACAAACTTTGTATTGGTTCAATTCTGGGTGCCTGCTTTGATGATATATTTCTTTATATCTCAAATCCTGTAGGTGTAATTTCATAGTATATTAGGTGATGAGTAAAACGTCTCAGTGTAAATAAATTACCTCTTCTTTTTTTTAGAAAATAGTTCTGACTTTGGTACAAGTTTTATAGCTCTATATGCACAGTAACGAACGCATTTACCACATTTTATACATTTATTAAGATCAACCTTTGGAGCTTTGTTTCCCTTTTGTGATAATGCATCAACCGGACATACTCGAACAGCAGGACATGCATGTGACTGTGGACAGACTGATGAATTAACACTTAGAAGGTATTGTGATTTATCTATAGGTTCTTTCTTTTGGAATAAATTGAACATGAGTTTCCTCTTTTTATAATTATATTTTGTGGAATTATAAAGAATAAATATAAGCTTTGTATGTAACTAAGTCACAGGAAAACAAGACATCACTTTTTGTTGCTACAGGTGAATATCCAATTAGTCTAGAGGAATTGTGAAATACACAAAACATTTATCTTATTAGCAGGTCTATGTGATAGTTTTTTACAGGGGGTACAAAATTAACAAATAATTGCAAGTAATAATGTCCCAAACTGAGTATTGAACCACCACCTTTATAGTAAATTAATTTGGTGTATTAAAATCAATTTTCAAAATCTTGATTTGCAAATAAGTTCTCAATAGATATCATCTTTTTAATAGCATTCTTATTTAAGAAAATTTTACTAACAGTTTTACATGGTATGTTAAAACCTTTGAAATGCTTGTTGAAACAATGAAAGGGGACACTGGGTGTATCTTCTGTTTAAAATATTGTAAATTTCTGGGTCGTCGAACCTATATGAAGCTTTCACCTATAAAATCATAAATACATTTAACAAGAAGCAGAACTGTTGGTATGTTCATACCAATCAACATTACTGGGATTCTGATCTAAAACAGACTCCCCATATAGGAAAAACCATTGGTAAGAAACTAACTAAAGATGGTGATATTATTTACAATAACACCTATTTATTGGAACATCCTGAAGGATTTAAAAAAAAATCAGTATCAAATACAAAATCTCTCGGAGAGGTTAAGTTGTTGAACACTGTTGTAAAGCGTTTAAAATTAAACAAATTCTTAAAAAACTCTTTTGGAGAGGATAAAGCAAATAAGATTGTTTCCTTGGCAGAATATTTAATCTGTACAGAAAAAGCTTTATCTTGGTCAGGTGCGTGGACACAAGATAAGGATCTTATAATTGATGATATTAGATCACAAGATGTTTCCAAAATATTGGAAACCATCACACTTGATGAGAGAAAATTTTTTTAAAAGCTTGGTGGGATGCCAATAGCAATGGAAAAAAGGGTTATTTCTGCTTTGATTCAACAAATATCTTTTGTTATAACAACACTGCAATACCTAATTTAGATTATAGATGTTAACTTGATTCTGTGAGACAAAATCAAGTTAACATTGCAATATTATCAAGAGCTGATACATTTACTCCTGTTCAAACCCTACTATATAATGGCTCTCGTCACGACAGTACTAAAATTAGCTCTTTAATTGAAAGGCTTAATAAATTAGATATGAACAACATCATATTGACCTTGGATGGAGGCTATTATAATAAAAGCACCATTGAAACCATCTTAAAAAGCCATAATAGCTTCATTATGAAAATTCCTAAACGTGTTAACTGGCAATATGATGAAATTGATTCTGTTAAAACAGAGCTGAATTCAGTTAAATCTAGCGTAGAGGTAGAGGTAGAGGTAGAGGATGGTAATGGTATTATCAAGACTATTTACTGTGTAAGAAAAGTTGTAATTCAAGATGGAAGGAGATTGTACATATATGTTGTATATAACCCTCAAGCAAGAGGTAATGATGAAAATCATTCAGACTACTATGATAAGTACTTTACAGTGAGTGATACCCCTAAAAGAGGTAGGA
>CAYWGU010000113.1:0-8519 GCA_964457975.1 uncultured Spirochaetaceae bacterium
AAGAAGACTGTATAAAATATGGTGTTAACTAGATCTTGCCTAAAACCTTTATTCAAAAAACTTGTAAACAAAGATTTGTAGTTATCTAGACCTATAAAATTCTTTACAGGATCTGCACTCATTCCTTTCCAATCCGTCATTGATGAATATATTGTAGTACCGATAAATCCGTATACAAAAATAGCAATCAATATTATTGATGGAAGTAAAATTAGAACGGAGTACAACGTTTCCTTACTGTTCTTTTTTTTACTCATGATTTCTCCTCTTTTAATCATAGGCGGCTTCTATTTTGATAGAAACCGCCTATAAATTGGATACGATTAATTAATTAGATTAATTAGATTAATTCATATCGTTGTTAACTGCAATTTCAGCACATGCTGCTACAGCTCTTTTAGCATCTTTAGTACTCATGAACTGTTCAATTACAGAAGAGAAGTCATTCATAAAGCCTTCATTAGCTACTACACCATGAGCTAGAGAACCAACGATTACGTCGTTAGCAAAATCTGAAGCTGCACTTTTTGAGTAAGCACTGTATAAGCTCAAGTCTGTATCAGTTCTAGCTGCAATAGATCCTTTTAGAGGGTTAAATGCATCTTGTCCTGATTTTGATCCACATTCTTCTAACCAAGAAACGGCTGCATCAACATTCTTACATCCTAGAGGAATACCAAAACTATCTGATAAGAATTGGAATACACCATCTGTACCAGGAGTATTAGCCCAACCAAAACCTGTTCCAGGTTTTAGACCTAATGTTGTCATCATATATCCAGCAGCCCAGTCGCCATGCCAGTTAAATGCTGCTTGACCACCAACTACCATATCAGTTGCTTGTTGCCATGATAAAGATGAAGAATCTTTATTTGTGTACTGTAATAATTTACCAAAGTTTTCCCAAACCTTTACAACTTTAGGATCTGTCCATGCAAGAGTACCTGACCATAATTTATCATAATCAGCTGCGCCCAATGTTGCTAAAGCTACATTTTCCCAGTTTTCTGTTGCAGTCCAAGTTGTTCCCATTGATAGAGGAACGATACCTTTAGCTTGTAATTTTTTAGCTGTTACAAAGAACTCATCCAATGAAGTAGGAACTGTAACGCCCCATTTCTTTAGATTTGCAGGGATATACCATGCTACATTTGATTTATGAACACATACAGGAACAGACCATATACCATCATCTGTACCAATAAGATCGATTAAATCTTGAGGGAATACATCATACCAACCTTCAGATTCAAAAACAGGAGTTAGGTCATACATTCTATCTGCTGCAACCCATGTACCAATTAATTCTTGTCCAGCATGAACTTGGAATGATTCTGGTGGATCATTGTTTAACATACGAGTTTTTAATACTGCTTTAGCATTAACACCACTACCACCTGTAACTGTTGCATTAATTAGATTAACGTTAGGATTATTCCCTTCATAATCAGCTACCATAGCTGCTAGTGCGGGACCTTCATCACCTGCCCACCAACTGAAAATTTCTAAATCGCCACTTGGAGCTTTATTGGAAAGAACCAATTTGTTAGCATCTTTAGCTGTATCAGCCATCGTAGTTTCTTGTACACCTTGTGCAAAGATCATTCCCATTGACATCATTGCAATACCAGCGAGAGCAAAATATTTTTTCATAAAATTCCTCCTGAATTTTGTTTATATATCATTATTGCATCACAATTACTCTCGCGTACATTAAAAATTTATTGTTGTTTTATTAATATTTTTTGATAAGTATAAAAATTATTGTATTTTTTTGTATTATTAAAACATAACCACTTAAAACTGGTTAACCAAAAAAACAATATTTGTGTTGCGAAATGGCAAAGGTTTGCCTACAATAAAGAAATGGAATATACTTTAATATTAGTTGATGATGAAGCACATGTAAGATCAAGCATGAGACGCAACACTCCCTGGGGTGATTATGGGTTCTCTGTTATTGGAGAAGCAAACAATGGAGTTGAAGCCATTGAATTGGTTGAGGACTTAAAACCTGATGTAATTATAACAGACATCAGAATGCCCTATCTTAATGGTATTGAGTTAATCAAGCAGATAAGAGAAATACAACCAACAATAACAATCATAATATTAAGTGGTTATGATGAATTTACATATGCACAAACGGCTATCCATTACAATGTCAAAGAATATATTTTAAAACCTGTGAGCAAAAAAGATTTTTGTGAGTTGCTTGAAAGAACAAAAAAAATGCTTGATGACACTTATTTAAAAATCAACAACATTAATGTCCTTGAAGATAAGTATGAAAAAGCTCTTCCCTTATTAAAGGAAAAGTTTCTTTTATCACTACTATCCCCTACAAGAGATAACAATAATGTCGATCTAATTCAAAAGGCAAAGTCTTTTGACTACAATATTGAAGGAAATCATTTCATTGTTGCCACAGTAGAAGCCAATCGAAATGATAGTCCTCTAGTTGCAATGGCAATGATGGAGGTTTGCAAGGAAAGACTGAGTAATAAGAATGCTATCTTTCTTCAGGTTGAAGACCAAATTGTAATTTTATTCATAGAAAACAAAATGGGGGAAGGCGATGATTTTGAACCCTTATATATAAAGCAGGTATTTAGAATGATTTCTGAAATAAGTTCCTACTTGAACAAATATCTTAAAGGTGGTTCCACAATAGGTATAGGCTCAGCAGTTCATTATCCTTCCCAAATACATGTATCCTACAAGGAATCATTAATTGCTCTAAATTACAAAGCATACCAAGAAAATCAAGAGATATTATATATAAATGATGTAGAGCATATAGATCATCCAGTTGTTAAGAAAGAGATGCTTCTTACCAAAAGGGATGAATTTCTGACTGCTCTTAAAATGGGTAAAAAGGATAAGGTAGAAAAACTTGCTTTAACTTTCTTTGACAATACATCAGGCTTAAACCCTGAAGGTTTGCAATCATATTTATTGTCGATAGTATCAATGCTTGCAGAGGTAACAATCAGCTATGGAACATCAATCTCTCAGATAAATATAGCTAAAGGAGAGAGAAACTTTATACAGGAACTAAGTACCATAACAACAGTAAATAAGGCAAGGAAATGGTTCGTTGAGCTATCGGTTAGCATCAATCAAGCCATCAAAGGCAAAAGAGAGCAAAGTCATATTAAATTTGTTGAGGATGCAAAGCAGTACATAGAAGAACATTATCAAGATCAAAATCTATGTCTTGAAACACTTTGTGATTATCTTGGTATAAGCACTGCTTATTTTTCATCCACCTTTAAAAAAGAAACAGGTACTTCATTTGTTAATGAATGCAATATAACAAGAATTAATAAGGCAAAAATATTGATGAGAGAAACAGATATGAAGAACTATGAAATATCTGAAAGAGTTGGTTTTTCAGACTCCAATTATTTCTCCTTCTGTTTTAAGAGAACTGTTGGATTATCTCCCTCAAAATATAGAAACAAATCGGTAAAGCATGAGTAATAAACCAAAGAGCATTCATAGTATATTTTCTAAATCAATAATAATAATTGCAATGAGCATTATTATTGTGATGTCTTATACTCTATACTATGGATTTTCTCAGGTGTCTCGTGATAATGCACTCCAAAACACAAAGGAAGTAATAACTCAAGTTAACTATCGTCTTGGAAGCTACATAACCTCAATAAGTGAAATTAGTGACTTTACGAATGAATTGGATTTCATAAATAACCAAGACTACTCAAAGAAAAAACTCCAAACAATAATCAACTCGCGCCATGATATTGTATCAATTGCCTTCTTCAACAGTTCGGGGGAACCTATTTTATGCAGTGATGATTCTTCAATTCTTAGTAGAAATGAAATTATAAGACAGCAGTGGTTTTATTCTGTGATAATTAAGAAAGATGGCGATTACAATAAGTATTTCTCCTCTCCTCATATCCAACATCTAGTACTCCATAAATATCCATGGGTTATAACATATAGCAAGAAGATATCTTACAAAGATGAAAGCGGTAATCCTCAATATGGTGTCTTGATGGTCGATATGAACTTCTCTTTAATAAGTGAGATGGTAAGATCTGCAACACTTGGAACAAGTGGGTACCTTTTCATAATGGATGAACATGAGAATATAATTTATCATCCGAAGCAAACTCTTATATATGCTGGATTGTTCAACGAGGATACTGATAGCATTGAAAATAAAGTATTTGGAACATATGTTAAAAAATATAATAATCGAGAAAGGTTAACAGTTATCCAAACTGTTAATGATTGCAAATGGCGTCTTGTGGGTATTGTATATCTTGATGAGGTATTAAGTGGATTAAGAGGAATACTTTTTTTCGTTATAATATTGGCAATATTTTTTTCCGCAGTTGCAATTATTCTTGCATGGTTTTCAACCAAGCTGATTACATCTCCTATCAAACAACTTGAAAAAGAAATGGCCGAAATAGAAATTGAGACATCAAAACTTCCAGAACCTATAGAAGGTTCGCAAGAAGTTCATGCACTCTCGCTTGCATACATTGAAATGATAAAAAGAATTAGAACTCTAATGAGAGATATTGTAACAGCACAGGACTTGAAGAGGAAAAGTGAACTTGAAGCATTGGAAGCTAAAATAAACCCACACTTCTTGTACAATACACTCGATAGTGTTGTATGGATGGCAGAGCAGAATGAAACAGAAGATGTTATAACAATGGTTCAAGCATTATCAAAGCTATTTAGAGTATCGATTAGCAAAGGACACGAGATAATAACAATAGAAGAAGAACTAGAGCATGTAAGAAACTATCTGCTAATACAGAAAATGAGATATCAAAACTTTGACTTTAAGATCAATGTTAAAGAGGATTTGAAGAACTGTCCAACCATCAAGCTACTGGTCCAACCAATAGTGGAGAATGCAATTTATCATGGCATAAAATACCTAGTTGATCCTGGATTAATTACAATCACTGTTGATAGTCCTGATGACCAAAGTATTATTATAAGTGTAACGGATAATGGTGTGGGAATGAATGAAGAAACTGCAGCTTTGTTACTAGATAAAAACAAACCAAACCATCACAACCCTGATTCTTCAAAAGGAAATGGAATTGGTGTAATAAATGTTCAAGAAAGAATACAGCTTACCTATGGTAAGGATTATGGCCTTACAGTTGAATCTGAACTGGATGAAGGTACAACTATTTCCATTAAGATTCCTAAAAATGAAGCAATTCATCAATTAAGAGTTGCAAATAAGGATGATATTAAATGAATAAGATAAAACCTCTACTGGTAATGCTAATATTTACATTAATTCTTACAGGATGCAGCAAAACAGCTTTTCTCAATAGAAATACAGAGGAACCAAAGAAGATAGCATTCATTTCAATGAAGCAAGGTGGCCAACTTTGGGGGAATATTAAAAATGGAGCACGAATGGCTCATGAAGAAACAGATTGCCTAGTTGATTTTTATGCCCCAATTGAAGAAACTGATAGCTTCGCACAAATTGAATATTTGGAAAGAGCTGCTAAAGATGATTTTGATGCAATAATAATAGCTCCCTGTGATTTTACACTTCTTTCAACAACAATTCAGAAGGTACAAAGACAAGGTGCTACAGTACTTCAAATCTACAATGAAACAATCGCTTATGATGGCTTTCAGCAATTTAAAATGATGACAGACTTCTCCCCTGTAGGAGATGCTATTGCAGAATTTGTAATTGCAAACACAAAAGATGAACCACTTCATGCTTTAATTGTAGGCTCGCTTCTTCATACCTCAGCTGGATCTCAAACAGAGATGAGCATAAAGCAAAACTTTAAAGACAATAATAATATTAATTTCCAAACAATTTACTGCTTTGGCGATAGTGAAAAAGCTAAGGAATTGGTAACGCAAAAAATAAATAGCAATGATTCAATAAACTTCATCATTGCTCTTGATGAAACAAGTTCAACTGGTATTACAGAAGCAATGAATGAAAGAGAAGACAAATCCTCTATAAAGGTTCTTGCTTGGGGCAATACAATCTCCAACATAACCGGACTTGAGAATGGTAGTGTTGATGGTATAATTGCAATAAATGGATTTGGACTTGGATACAGAAGTATATATGCAGCTATAGAATTAATTGATGGAAAACCTGTTCCAACAACTCCTCTTGATTTTGCCATTGTTACAAAAGAAACTTTCCTAAATAAAAGAAATCAAAGATTGCTATTTCCGCAATTACTATAAAGTCCTGCTTTTGTCATAAAAAGACAGGTAGTTATTTTTGGTCACTTTAACGTAGGGAATCCAAACATATTTACCATTTGTAATGGTATAACCTATTGATTCATCTGTAGGCGTTATCCCCTGGGCTAAAGCATAGGCTAGAGAAAAAGTAGCCTGCCCTTGATTGAAGGAATCATTCAAAACAGTACCAAGCAAGGTGTCATCTTCAATTGCTTTAAGAGCACTTGAGGATGCATCACACCCAACTATCGGAATATACTTTCCATCAAAAAAATAACCATGAGTTTTCAAAGCATCGATTGCACCAAGTGCCATTTCATCATTATTGGAAATAACAACCTCAATTGAATCATCCCCCAGATTTGTTAGCATGTTTGTCATCAATTCCTGCCCTTTTACTCTATTCCAGTGGGCAAAATCAGCTGCAACCTTTTCTATTTTGATTTCTTTATCTGTTATAGCCTTGATGCTATATTCAGTTCTTTGATTTGTATCCTTATTTCCAGATTCACCTTTAAGCATTACATACTGCATGATGCCATCACCATTTAAATCTGCTTCAGGATGATTCAACCAATAATCTGCAATAATTTCACCTTGCATGTACCCTGAATCTGAGGCAATGGATCCAACATAATAAACACCCCCTGGCCATTGATACATATCGGATGGATAAGGTTCTCTATTTATAAACACCAAAGGTACATCATTAAACTTTGCTTTTTCAATTATAAAACTGGATACGCTTCTATCAACTACGTTCACAATAATTGAATTAACTCCTTGCTCAAAGAAATCATCTAATTGATCATTTTGAATCAATTGAAGACCAAGTCCATCACCAAAAATAACTTTAGCCTTACCTTCTGCTTCATCTGATATAACAGCACGAATACCTGAAATAAAGGGATCCTCGTACTTATAGGCAACACAACCTATGATAATTTCTTGTGCACCCGAAGAAAAGGTAGGTAGAGAAAATAATATACAAATTGATAAGACGATTAGCTTCTTTTTCATAGGATTGCGTTTTGTAAATTCCTTAATAAATATTAATCATATTGTTACACACATTTAGTAAGATGTTAAGAAAAACTTACAGGAACCTTATATTGTAGTGTGGGAAAATAAATTTTATTTAAATAGAATTCCTTATAAACCTTGGATACTTTAAGGAGTATTCTAAGAAATAAGGTAAAAAGTACAACCACTCGAATATCACGACATTCAAAAACTTATAAAATAATCTATAAAAAGAATGAATATCCTTCTGGGTTTTATAACATTGTAATGCAGAATCTTATTAATTATATTGCTGATTTTGGTATGGGTCAGTAAGGAATTAAATCAACTAAATATACACCAGATATATAGTGTTAATTGACTCTTAACAACCTTTTTATATTAAAATAATATTAAGTTGAATTTCAAAATATTAAATATGAATATTTTTTACTTACCCCATGTTAAACAAAATAATATTATCAATATTAACAAAATCATGTTATAATACATGAAGTAAAAAGGAACAAAAATGGGAATTATTGAGAGAAAAATTAGAGACCGTCAAAAACGTACTAAAGAAATTATTGACGGCGCAAAAAGCATATTTATAACCAAAGGTTTTAATAAGGCTACAATGAATGACATTGCAAATATGTCTGATTTAAGTAGGCGAACCTTATATCTATATTTCCATAATAAAGAGGAAATATTATTAACTATTGCCGTAAAAACCCTTGAGAAATTAGTAAAAGAAATTAAGGCCGATAATAGGCCAGAAGATACAGGACTCAATCAACTTTTACTTATTGCCAATAAGTATAGGCATTTATTTTTAACGGATGCTGGTAGTTTTGAATTTGTTCCAAACTTTACAAGTTGTGTATATTCCCTTGGTGTTGATAATGATATTGTTAATAAGTGTACTCTTATTGTTCAAGATATTTCAAATTTGGTTTGTGAAAAACTTGAGATTGGAGTAAAAGATGGTAGTATTCGTCCTGTAGAAAATGTAAAGAAAACTGCAGCTTTTGTTATTAGCATCATGCACAGTTGCATTCAAACTATTCAATCTGATAATGGTTTGTTAAAGATTGCACTTAAAATTGAACCCTCTGACTTTTTAGATGAAGCAGTAGAAGTTATTGTAAACTATTTAACAAAAGGCCTTAAACCTGTATCTAATTTTTAATTGTTTTTAATAAAGGTAGCCTTTATTTGAATGGCTTTTCTGTTCCTTTTATATGAAATCTTTTGAAAGATGTAGAAGGGAAAAGGGTAAA
>CAYWGU010000114.1:0-8386 GCA_964457975.1 uncultured Spirochaetaceae bacterium
CACCCACAGGACGCTGATCAAAAAAAGCCACCGGCACCTTCATCAAATGCCGAAATACCTTACCCTTAAGCTCAGTAATGATCCGCAGTCCCAGCCGTGAAAGCACCACAATCTGCCCCCAGGTCAAAAATCCACTCAGCAGCACAACACCCACAAACAACCCCGCATAATGCAGCATATCCCCAGTATCAGCATTAGGCACACTAACATCAATCACATGCGCCAAAATCAGCGGATCAATCAACTTAGCCACACTAACCAATAGCATAGCCAATATCCCTAGACTAAAAAGTCTCCATTCCCTCAAAAGGTATGGAACCAGCAGCCGAAGGCTGATCTTCATATTAGTCTTGTTTGCTTTATTCATCTTAATTTTTATAATCTTCTTTTCCATTTTTTAAATTTCACTAATCACTTCTCACGGCTGCAAAGCAGCACAATTTTCAATTATACTTTTTATCAACATTGAATGTACAACATTATCTGTCACAAAATTTGACAAGCAAAATCAGACTTGAATGGTTTTGTCAGTTGATCTTTTTGATTCACGAGTCTCCATTCACTAATCACAAATCACGGCTGCAAAGCAGCATTCACAACTCACCAATCACTAATCACGCTGAATAAACTGAGAAACATTTCTAATTTTCACTCAAGAAGACTGGCAACAATGCAACAGCATGTTGCAAGGCATATATCGCAACTTATAAGTCGTGAGACATAAGGCAGGAACAATGCGAAGGAATACACAATGTCCACCAAGTCTAATTTGTTCACAAAGTTAACAACCTCCTACACTGCTCTCACAACTAACAACTAACAATTGTCAGCTAATTCTGCATTTATTTTTCGTCTTTAAGCACTGAAGACCCAGAGAACTCTCATTGTAAAATCATAGCCAGATGAATCACCACCTAACGACAGTGTAAATCATATTAAATATGAAGGTTAACTGATTTTAGTGTATTCACTATTTTTTTATATTGTCAATTGAGTTCTCTCGATGCACCAGAAGTTCTACTGAATAATTAAATTTCCGATTTGTTTTCTTTAACTAAACTTTGTGAAGGTTACATGAACTAATCACACGTCAAGCTATTCGCTAAAAATTATATCATATTCTCCTGTTTCGCTATTTAGAACAGATTTTGTGTTTGATGGATAGTCATTGCCTATCAATTGAAATATTTTAATAACCTCATCAATCTCTAACATGTATAGCCTCTTATCTTTGACATTCTCTGAATTAAATAGAATAGCATATAATCCCCCTTTCTCATTCTCCATAATTGTGAATACATAACTATGAATTAATTGATTGCAAATAAAACGTATATCCCTCTTTTCACGGTGATAATCCTCTAAATCATAATGTTTTTCAATGTGATGCCAATTCATTCTATTAACTTTTTTAACATTTGGAAACCATGTAACTTCGACTGTCAAATTTCTTGCTTTATCTGTTAACTTAGTAATTGATTCGATTAATTTCCTTATTGTGTAAAACCCTATAAACACGTCCTTCTCGATCTGTACAATTTGATCCTCTGTAATCTCATCCACATTCTTTAGAGTTACAAACCTACTTGCCATTTCAATCAAGGGATCTTTCCAATAACAACTTTCCCAAATCACAAAAACAACTCCTTCAATTTCGCTTTATTGCCAATAAGAAAATCAGAATCACCTTCATAAGCGACTTTTCCCAGTTTGATGGAATATGTCCTATCTGAGATTTCAAGTATTTTGTTTACTTTTTGCTCTACAATCAGCATCGTCACATTCTGAGTTTTATTTATTTCCACTAATCTTCCAAAAACATCACTCAAAAGATTTGGGGCTAAACCTAATGATGGTTCATCTAATAAAAGCAGATCCGGTTCTGGTATTAATGCTCGCGCTAACGAAAGCATCTGCTGTTCTCCTCCACTCAGTTTTCCTGCAATTTGTTTATACCTTTCTTTCAGGATGGGAAATAGCTCAAATACTATTTCTATTTTAAGTATCATTTGTTTTTGAACCATTAAATTAAGTATTACCCATTAAGAACATCATTAGATCTTCTCTAGTTTTCTTAGCATCTCCGGTTAACATATCTTCTCTTTTTCTTGGATGTCGATCATCAATTTTAAATTTTTTGCTAATATGAGATGGTTTACCAGATGAATTACTAGAAAGAACAATAATTTCATCACACAGATAAACTAATGTATCAACATCATGTGAAACAAGTAACAATGCAGCTTTTTGTTTTCTCATATAGTTTGACCAGAGTGTTAGAATACTCCATTTCTTTTCTAAATCAACTTCAGTCAAGGGTTCATCTGCCAAGTATATATCTGGTTGACTTACAATACTACATGCTAATAATGCTCTTTGAAGCTCACCTCCTGAAAGTTCGTCTGGGAAATTAGTCATACTTTTATCTAATTTCATTTCTGAGATAATAGTTTTTGCATAATCTTCCGTAATATTCTGAGTACTAGTAAAATGCATAAAATTTCTTTCTAAAGAATACCATGGCAATAAACCATCAGATTGCGGAATATAACCAATTTTTATATTTTCATTAACATAAAAGTTGCTGT
This sequence comes from uncultured Spirochaetaceae bacterium, assembly GCA_964457975.1. Lineage (GTDB taxonomy): Bacteria > Spirochaetota > Spirochaetia > Sphaerochaetales > Sphaerochaetaceae > Pleomorphochaeta. The sequence continues at coordinate 2,589 of CAYWGU010000114.1, forward strand.
TATTGCTAGAGGAAGTTTTTTCTGATCTAATTAGATTTCTTAATAATGTTGTTTTACCACATCCTGATGGTCCTGTAATACCTATTCTTGATCCTTTAGAAATGCTTAAAGAAAAATCTTCCAAAAGAGTCTTTTTTTTACCGTCTTTATCAATACTAAGTGTTATATTTTCTAATTTGATTAAATTTCCCATAAGCCTACTTCAATGGATTAAATCCTTTAGTTTTTTTAATAGAAATTGTCACACACTTTCGCCACAATAAAGCTGAAGAAATACCTAAAAACCCAAATATCGCAAGAATAATATGAACTTCTAACCAGTTATTATTTTGATATTCATCAAATAATCTATATCCTAATCCACCAGACCAAAAACCTTGGCTGTATGTCCCTATCAGTTCAGCAGCTACAACACATAACCATGCTATTCCAATACCAATATCAATTCCATTTATTAAACCTCCCATAATTCGTGGGATAGTATATATTTTTTTAAATTCAGTTTTGCTTACGTTCGAAGCTTTTAACATTAATACAGCATCTGGTAGTTCTTTATTGTAGGCTTTCGTTACCGATAACCAAACAAGAAACATAACTCCCCAAGCAATTAAACCGATTTTTCCGTACTCATTTATACCAAAGTTCATTTGAATTATGGGAACAAGCCCGATTATCGGTAAAGCACGAAAAAAATCTAAGAAACTATTAAAATATTTTTTGTTAAGAAATCTTAATCTACCCAAACTAGCAATAAGAAAACCAACACAAGAACCAATACACAATCCAATCAGCCATCTTAAAGTACTCAAAAATATATCAAATAATATAGTATCATGCATTCGATTAGTAATATATTGAAAATGTAAATTTAAAATCAATAAGTATCAATATTAATAAACCAAAAATGAATATATACTTTTGCCATTTTTCCTTTTCCCATTTTTCCTTTAACCATTTTTCAAAAAAATGAAATATGGAATTAATTGCACTTTTAACTAATTCGTATAACATCAATGCCGATAAAACTAAAATCAATGAAATAGAAAAAATAAATGGATAAAAATTATTTGGGTTCCCATCTCCAAATACTGCGATAAAAAGTGAAATAATTAATCCAATTGTAAATATGATAATGAAAGAGTAATTTTTTCTTGCGAGATATTTCATTTTGTTATTGTGAAAATAAAAATGAAAACACATCCAAATCAATAATAAACTATATAAAGTGAGTCCCCTAATCCCTATTTGAGTTGTATGTAAAAAATTATCACTTCTTAATTTTGTTAGACAAGTCTCTAACCAAACAAATGCAAGTGCACAGAGAGTAATTAAAATATATTCAATTGATTGTTTTATACTTGGCAAGTTATTGTTAAATTCTATTTTTTTGTGTTCAAAAATATTTATTCCTTGATCCAATTTATTTAAATAATAGACTGATCGAGAACAATTGCATAAAAATGAAGAAAAAACAAAAATGCTGGTAATTGAAATAGAAAAAAACAAAAATGCTTCATTTTGTTCTAAACTCTGTGGCAAAGAAATATTAGATGCAAGTTGTAAAAACCCAATTTTAAATCTAGGTAAAAATTTAATAGTTAAACCAATAATAATAACTGAGGGCAAAGTATATGCTAATGTTAATGAACCTTTTTTAATATTAGTTTCAGTTTTAGCCAAACAAGTCAACTTGATAGTCTCAAAGATATTTACAAATAATACAAAATAGCAGATGTAAGTTAGATAATGTTCAGTGATTTTTAATAGAAATACCATAAAATTACTCCTCTAATTCAAAATCCACATAATAACCATTTTCAAGGAGTTTTTTTATGAATTTATTAAATGGAATATCTTCATTCAAATCAAATTGTTGTAAATTGTTTTCAGAGTTATGTGTTACGTATCCTCCTGTAGCTGTATTACCCGCTTTACCTAAGATGTTTATTATACTACAACATTTGATTAAGAAATCAGTGTTCTCTCTCCCTGTTAAAATCAGTGATGCATCCGGGAAAGCTAATCTAATAGCTATAATGGATCTATATAGCATATCCGAAGTAACATTCTCAGATTGTGCATTTGGTGATTGGAATTCACTTTTCATTAGTCTGGGAAATGAAAAACGAAGTTTTACATCACTATTTTGTTCTTTTAGTTCATTAGCATGCTTTATCATAGAAATTGTGTCATTATACCAATCTCCTACCCCATACAAAACACCAAGTCCAACCTCATGAATCCCAGATTCTAATACCCGAGATAATGCCGAATAACGATAATCGAAATCTGATTTAAGACCGCAATCTTTATGTAATACTTTATATCTATTTCGATCATATGTTTCCTGAAAAAGGATAACGCTATCAATACCAATTTCATATAACTTCTTATAATCATCAGAATCTAAGGCTGCTATTTCCAGCCCAAGCCATGCAGGACTGACGCTTTTTATAATAGCCTTCGTATTATCGTAAATCATTTGTAGATATTCACTTTTATTGTATTCACCAGCTAGTAATAATATATTGTTAATACCCCTTTTGTTAAGAAATTCTGCTTCTAATACAGATTCTTCTGGATTCAAACTTATTCTCTTTATTCTATTATTAGACTTTCGATAACCACAGTATACACAATCTTCATTGCATATATTTGAAAGGTAAATTGGATTAAAGAAGATTCTCTTTTTCCCAAAATATTCAAGTGTCAACTTCTCTGCTTTCTTTATATAGAATATCAAATCCTCGCTTGTACAGGATAAAACATCCTCGACTAATTTAATTATTCCCAATTGCATTTTGTTTATCTATTATTCATGTAATTGAATAGATGAGCAATATCTTCTTTTTTTAGTGGCTTCTCTTTTTTTCCTAATTGAAACGCAATTTCTGCATCTTCTAATATGAAACGTTGCATATTTTCAATATCTCCTTCTTTATCTTTAACTGTAAAATCAACATCAAACCATAAAGGCAGTAACCATCCTGTTTCGTAATCATATAAATCTTCAATTTGCATCCTAACTTTGTCAATTTCCATTTTCTTAGAACTTTCAATTAGGTTCGAAGCCTCTTTTACAGCATTTACAAATTGCTCAATTTCATTTGATTTACTTTTTAATACATCTGGCCTTGTAATCAAATATAAACTTAAATTATATATTTCACCCTCTCTAAATTCTTCAATGTTAGCTTCTGTTGACATCTTTTTTCCGAATGGTTCCCAGATTACTGCTGAATTAACTTTTTTGTTTGCCTTCATTGAATTTACTACATCTGGTGGCCTTAAATGTACTTCCGATAATTTGTTATTTTGTTTCTTCTCAAAAAGTGTTGGGTTGAATTTTTCTAAATATCTATAAAGATAAAATTCAGATATTGTACTTGGTACAATTGCTACCTGCTCTTGTACAGCAGTTTCTTTAGATAAGATAGATCCATCTTCTTTTTTTCTTGATTGCACACTTAAAAGTTTGTCAGATTCTACATAGCAACATAGAATTACTATAGATTCATTAGTATATGCTCCCATAGCCAAAGGTGTAGAAGCTACCATCCCTATATCTGCTGAACCAGATAGCACAGCATTCTTAGACGCTAATCCAGTTGTAACATCGAATGTTTGGACATCTAATCCATGTTTATTAAACAAACTATCTTCTTTCGCTATAGTAGTTGGTGCTAACCACCAAACTTTCCCAGCATCTGCAAAAATTAATGTATTATTTTTCTTAGTACAACTTGTTAAAAATAACGTAGAAAAACATACCATTAATACTATTATTTTCAATTTTCTCTGCATAGTTACCTCCATTGGAACTTCTGAATAAAAGAACTCTTGCTCTTTTACAACCTATTTCAATCTTTTATTACTAACATATTTTTTTGACATTCTTTCCATATTATCAGCCATATTATTTTCTCAGTATTGATAATTCGTCGCGAGTTATCAGACTGGGCATCCCTCTGGGATTTTACATTCAACCATTACTCTCTTTTTCCAAATTTCGCAATTTCACATTTATGATATAGCATCCATATCATAAAAATTTAAAGAATAAATAAAAGATTCTAATCAATTTTAACAATCTACAATTAATATATAAAAAAGTGACATCCCTGATAATAATTCTTCCCTTAAAAAAGCCAACCCTTTGTCATCTTGATACCAAATGAAATTGAATAATTAATTTCGGTCAAGTATTATTTTTGTAGTCAGCGGAATTTTATCATGCCTACTCATGTTTTGAATAGTTATTCATATTACATTTATAACTGTGAGCTCAATAGTAATCGTTGTTTACACTGATTACGTGAGAAGTGAGACGTGAGATGTGAGACGGAATATTTTTTTTATTATCAGGCTTTTTTCTTTTGTCAGGAATGTTTTATGATTTGTGTTTCAGTATCTGATAAAGCAATCTAACTCTCGTTCTGGGACTGGGTTTTTCAAGAGAGGTAATCTCGGTGTTTCGGGAATGAGCTGAAGATTAACGTTGCCATCTTTCTATTTTTTCGATTCACGACTCATTGCAAATCCTCCGAAGCTTTACGCGAAGGGGGGCGATTCACCGTTCACGCTGAACGATAGTGAAGTTTATTATAATATCAAGCTGGAAAGTTTGATCTACGTGAAACAATTACCAGTGATAGACAAAACCAGAAAGTTGCGGTTGTACAGACGATATTACGTAGCTTAATCTTTCCAGATTAAGCATTTTATTTTAATTAAACGGGAAAGTTTGATCTACGTAATCCAATCACCTGCAATTCCTGCAAGATAATGCTAAGGAGGCGATAAGGTAGTGCTAAAGAGCCGCAACAAAGATCAATCTAATAAGATAATGTCAGATTGTTTCTTGTTGTGGCTTCTTAGTACCTCCTTATTGCCTCTTCATTTGCTCCTCTTTACAAAACAAACATTGCCGGCAGGTGAATCTCATGGGTATTAGATGTAGTTAGTTAATTTATTTATTATGTTAGTCTTATACAATATAAAATAAATTTCCGCCATACCCCCGACAAAGATGGAACTAAGAATAGTCTCAAGCTTGAACGGCATGACATTGTGCTGTTATGTTGACCAGGCTTGAGGCTATTATTAGTCTGTTATTTTGCGGGGTTTAGTTGGTTTTTTGGCTTTTTTATGGGTATAGTGAAGGTATTTAAGGTTTGTTTTTCAATTTTTTCGACCATTGTGGAAGCCTGCGACCAGTCTTCATTTCATTACACCCCGACAAACCATTCGCAAGGTCTTGGATTTCGTCTCTCGGCTCTTGGGAAAAAGTAAACTTTCTGTGGTGAAGAATCTTAGTATTTATCTTTTATTTTTCCCAGTCACAAATCACTAATCACCAGTCACGATAAAAAAAAGTAAACTTTTTTTTATTAGGAACAAGTAGGAATAAGTAGGAACAAGTGGGAATAAGAAGGAACTGGTTTTTAACTTAAGTTGTTGTAATATAATGTTGTTGACAGAGTTCTTAGTAATGTAAAATGTAAAAAGTGAAATGTAAAAGTGGAGATCGGAAACGTTGATCAAACTTTCCAGTTTGATTTGTAATAAGATACTTAATCTGGAAAGATTAAGCTACGTAAGACAAAATACAGTCCTCCTTCGCATGAAGCTTCGGAGGATCTACGAGAGGTTTATTATGAAAAAGATTCAAACGAACAGTTATTTACCTATGCTTGAGGATTACTTTAATATCCATGGGCATTTTGGGGATAATGTTTATCGGAAAAAACGTAATGGGTTGCCTTGGGTTTATAAATATGTGTTTAGACCTAAGTATG
>CAYWGU010000115.1:0-8373 GCA_964457975.1 uncultured Spirochaetaceae bacterium
CTAGCAAAAATAGCATGAATAATTGGGGTATGGGAATTAACTACACAATGAGAATCGTTAAAAATCATATGGGTAATATACGATTCGAAACTATAAATCATATTACGAGTGTAGAGATTATTCTTCCAAAATATAAAGGGTCAAATTAGTGGATAAGTTAAGAATTTTAATAGCAGAAGATATTGATATAATCAGAGAGGATCTTGAGCAAACAATAAATTATCAAGATGACATGATAGTTGTAGGTAGTGTGCCCTCTGGTATTGAGGCTCAAAGAGCAGCAAATAGGATTGATATAGATATTGCTATATTGGATATAGAAATGGAAAGTAATACTGCAGGAATAAAGGCAGCAAATTTCTTTCAAGATAATTATCCTTCTGTTAAAGTTATTTATCTTAGTGCCCATGAAAATACCAATATTATTCTTACCGCTATGGCTACAGGCGCCATTGATTATATTGTAAAAGGTTGTAGTGATGAATTGCTTCTTGAACATATTAGAAAAGTGGCAAGAGGTGAGGCTAACTTAGAATCAAAAGTTCAAATGGTAATGATTGAAGAATATAAGCGGCTCAGAAAAAGTGAAAAAAGTTTAACTTTTTTTATTGAAAATTTAGGCTCTCTTACCCCTACAGAAAAAGAATTAGTTGGCTATTTATTGATGGGCTATAAAGTCAAAGAAATAGCCAAGAAAAGGAATGTAGAAGTCGTAACAGTAAAAACTCAAATTACAATGCTCTTGAAAAAGTTTAATTGTAGACGTACTTCTAAGATAATTGAGATGGTGAAAGATTTAAATTTAACACATCTATTTCTCCCTCTTGAATAGCAGTATTTAATTATTGGAGTATTAAATTATCTAGCATTGGTAATTTTAATAAATAATTAAATTTTATTATATTGAATATAAATTATAAACAAATAGAGGAAAAGCAAATGAATAAGAACTATTTTAATTTAGAACCTAAAGAATTATCAATTAACAATAAAGTGCCATACCAATGTCTAAATGCGAGTTCTAAAGTATTTACTAAAATGGCTTTGGAAATGGTTGGTTGTATAGAAGAAAATAACAAAAAGGATTGTCCTACTGTTTTTATTTGTCCTGTAGGACCTGTTGGACAGTACCCAATATTTGTAAATTTGGTAAATGAAAAAAAATTAAGTCTTAAGAATTGTTACTTTATTAATATGGATGAATATCTTGATGATAATAAACAATACCTTCCAAAAACTCATAAATTATCTTTTAGAGGATTTATGGAAAATAATGTTTATAATAAAATCCAAAGTGAATTAACTGTTCCTCTAGAGCAAAGATTTTTTCCAGATCCATCAAATCCAGAGAATCTTCAAAATGTTATTAGTCGCCTAGGTGGAGTAGATATTGCTTTTGGAGGTATTGGAATTAATGGCCACCTTGCTTTTAATGAAGCAGAAGATGGTGTTTCAATTGAAGAATTTTCTCAAAGAGAAACTCGGGTATTAAAAATATCCAGTGAAACTCGTGTGGCAAATGCCATTGGAGATTTAAATGGTGCACTTGATGCTATGCCTCATTTTGCCATTACAATTGGAATGAAACAGATTCTTGAAGCGAAGAAAATTAGAATAGGTGTTTTTAGAGAATGGCATCAATCAGTGTTAAGACAAACTTTATTTGGAGAAGTTGAATCTCATTTTCCCTCTACATTATTGCAAAATCATAATGATGCAATAATCTATGCAAATGAAACAGCTTCTAAGAGACCTTTTTGATGATAATAGAGAATGCAAATATATACCAAGATGGTAAGTGGTTAAAGGGCTATATACACTTTGATAATACTATTAAAACAGTTGGTTGTGGAAACTCAAACATTGTAAATGAGAAAAGTATAGATGCTCATGGTATGTATTTGGTTCCTGGTTTTATAGATATTCACTCACATGGTGCTATGAATATCGATGTAAATCATCTAACAAGTTGTGAGGAGGTTGATAAATTATCTCTCTTCTATGCCTCTCATGGTACGACTAGTTTCCTCTCCTCTATAATGAGTGATTCAGTTACTCAGAGTGAAAAAGTAATAAAAATTCTTAATTCCTCAATTAAAAAGAAAACAATTGGTGCTAATTTATTGGGAATTCATCTTGAAGGACCTTTTATTTCAAAAGAATATAAAGGTGCCATGGATGGTGATTATTTAATTGATGCTGATAAGAGTTTATTAAATCATTACATTGAGTTAGCAAATAATAATATTAAATATATTACTGTTGCTCCTGAGGTTGAGGGAGTAAATGATTTAATTAAAACTTTTGGTGATAAAATAGTATTTTCTTTAGGTCACAGTGGAGCGTCTTATGAATGTAGCATGAATGCTATTAACAATGGTGCAAAATCAATAACACATACCTTTAATGCTATGAAATTATTTCATCAGCATTTTCCCTCAATTTGTGGAGCCGCTCTTGAGAGTGATGTTTATTGCGAGGCAATCTGTGATGGATTTCATCTAGTTCCTGCTACAGTTCGATTATTATTGAAAACTAAGGGTTATGATAGAGTAGTTGCAATTAGTGATAGTATGATGGCAGCAGGCCTTGAAGAGGGAACTTATAAATTAGGACCTAATACAGTAGTTGTTAAAGATGGAGATGCAAAATTACTGGATGGAGTTAGAGCTGGAAGTACTTTAACTCAAGACATTGCTCTAAAAAACCTTATTAAATTTACCAATAATTCAATTGAAAATATAATTCCTTTATTAACTAAAAATCCTGCAAAATTGTTAAACATCTATGATAGCAAAGGAAGTATTGATTTAGGTAAAGATGCAGATTTTATTTTAATAAATAAAGATTTGAAAATAGAAAAAACCTTTGTAGGTGGACAATTAATTTTTGACAAAAAGAGAAAAATTTAAAATTTTGAGAAGGTAAAAATGTTGGTAGAATTAAAAGAAATGAGAGTGTGGAAACCGTTTGTGGGTGGTAAGTTGTTAGACAAATTTAGAGGTGATTCTAATCCCACTGAATCACACTTTCCTGAAAGATGGATTTGTTCAACCACCCAATCTAGTGATGGAAATGGCCTCTCTGAAACGAATGAAGGGATTACTCTTAATTCGTTACTACCATCTTCTCTAGATATTTTAGTAAAGTTGATTGATAGTTGTACTCGATTGATGATTCAAGTCCACCCCGATAAAGAGAGAGCTTTAAAGTATTTTAATTATCCTAGTGGAAAAACGGAATGTTGGTATGTATTAAATACTCGAGTGATAGATAATGTTCAGCCCTATGTTTTTGTAGGTTTTAAAGAAGGTGTAACACGAGAGAAGTGGGAAGAGATTTTCAAAAACCAAGATATTGATGCCATGGAAAGTTCTCTTCATCGTATTCTTGTTAAAAAAGGTGATACTTTTTTTATTCCAGCAGGAGTTCCTCATGCAATGGGTAGTGGTGTATTTTTTGCAGAAGTTCAAGAACCATCTGATATAACTTTAAGAACTGAATTTAAATCGCCAGATAACAGAGAAATGAGTCCATTTGATCTCCATCATGGCGCTGGCTTTGATAATATGTTTAGTTGTTTTGACTATGATGGAAAAACTCTCTCTGATACTTTAGATAAATATAGAGTAAAAACAATTGAGAGTAAAATAATAGATACTCCTCCTTTTTCTTTAGAAGATGTGAGTTTTGAATCTGATTATACTATTAATCCGAAAACTTATGCAATTGTTATAGTATTAGAGGGGGATAATAAGGGCTGTGAGTATTATTTTGATGAAGCTCATACTTTTAAAGGTAATTCTCGTATTTTGGTATGCCAAGGTGAAGATAGATAATCTATTAATATAAGTGAATTTAATAGTGTAAAATTAAAGATGTTGATGCTTTTTAGATATAAAAAGCATGCTCAAGTGCAACTTGGCTCCCTAGTAAGCCAAGCCCTAAAGGACTTTTAATAATCCAAATATTTTCTTGGTCTCATATTATGTGAGTGAAAATAGAATCTAATACCTTCAAGTTGTTTGGTTCATGATTTGTGATGCAACTTCTCTCCTTCTAGAATCCTTATAACAGTATTTTAGAAGGGTTTTTAATAAACAATTAAAGGCTTTCACTATATAAAAAGTGAATATTTAGGAATTTGAATAAAGCGAACCCTATGTCAAAGACACCGAACCTGATTCATTTAATTTATCAACAAATACATTGTATGTTTTTCTTGTCATGGTAAATCTTTAAAATAAGGGAGTGATAAATTGCTTCTCATATCAGAGATTAATAATTCTAATAATATCTCAGATTCTTCTTTTTGGTTAATTCCTTTTAGCATATTGTCTTTTGTTTTTATAGGATTTGGTTTTTATTAATAATTCAGAATTTATAAAAAGTATTAATGGAATTTATATTTCACAGATATTTCACATTACTGTAATATGATTAATATACAAACAAAATAAGAATAAGGAAATAAAATGAAAACTAAAAAAATAATTTTCACAGCACTGATTGCAAGTGCTTTAGCTGTAACAATGATTAGTTGCAATTCAACAGATAGTACTAAAAGTAGCACTGTCCCAAAAGTTAGCACTGTAGTAACAGATTCACTTCAAACTACAACCTACGATGATGCAGGAAATATTATAGAGGCTCCAGCAGAAGGTGAAGCTTTCTACGGTCAGGATGCTCAATATACGACAACTCTACCATCTTATACTGATAATAATGATGGTACAGTTACTGATAATAACACAGGTCTAATGTGGCAACAAACTCCACCTGAAAATAAGAAAACATATGATGAGGCCGTTGAATATGTAGAAAATCTAACAATTGGTGGTTATTCTGATTGGAGACTTCCAACAATTCAAGAGTCTTTTACTCTTGCTAATTTAGATGGTAAGTTAGATGCTCAAAATGTTGATAGCAGTATTCCTTATATTGATACTGATTATTTTGATTTCACTTATGATATGAGAAAACCTTATACAGGTTCTTATTGGACAAGCTCAAAAACTTCTTACATGGATGATTTAGCAGACAATACTGGTAGAAATAATGAAATGGAAAGAAGTTATGGATTTAACTGGGCAGATGGTCACCTTAAGAGTTATGCAGATGGTCATAGCACTGTAAATCCTAACTCGTCTGGCTTTAGTATTCCAGCAGGTGTTCGAGCTGTAAGAGGTGAAGAAGGTGTTATTGGAACAAACGATTACCACGATAATGGTGATGCTACAGTAAGTGATAATGCAACAGATCTAATGTGGTCACAAAGTGATGCAGAAGATGGTATGGATTGGGAAGCAGCACTTAGCTATGCTGAAAACAGTGAATTGGCTGGTTACTCTGATTGGAGATTACCAACTCCTAAAGAATTACAAACTCTTGTTGAATATGAGAGCCCAACAATTCCAGCAATTGATACAAGTTATTTCACCTTTCACCTAGATGATTGTTATGTATGGAGTTCAACAACTTCAGGAGATTTTCCTCAAATGGCAGATTATGTAACATTTGGTCATGGTTGGGGTATTGAGATTGATGAAGATAACTCAGAAATAACAACAGCAGATTTTGATGATGTTCATGGTCCTGGTTGTATCAGAGCTGATTATAAAAGTGGAGTTGCTCCCGCATTATCTCAAGCATTCTATGAAGAGATTTCAGGTGTTGAATATCCTGGTGCAACATTTATTGCTGGAGAATCAGAAATATCAGGTAGTGTTGTAGAAGACAATACAGGTGATGGTTTATATAATGAATTCGATTTAACTTACAGTGAAAATGCAGCAGACTATATTGTAATATATAATAGAGTTATGCTTGTAAGGAATATAGATTAATAAATTTCAAATTACATATAAATCCGTTTTAATAAAATAGCTTTTCAATATCTGCTTCTGGCAGGTATGAGCTATAATATTTTAGCGGATTTAGTTTTTTCAATGTTGATATTTTAAATTCTAATAATGAGATGATACGGGACTTACCAAAATCTCTAGATCAAATTCTATTCTACTAGTACTCTTTTTTATGCTATTGATTTTGATCTTTCTCATATAATATATTAACTATTATTCAAAAGTTATCTAGTTTAAAATCAATTTAAGAAGAATTATTCACTTCTTTCTAAAGTATATAGTTTCAAATCATCAAATTGATTTTCAATCAATTCAAAATTTAATCCATTTTTTTAATAAGTGATAAAGATTTTAAAGTTTCCCCTAAATTATCAAACTATTTAACTTTATAGTAAATAATTTAACCTCAAAATGCAGCTTTTTATCTTCTAAATATATGTGATATACAACAAGATTGTTTAAATAAAATAGTATATTTTCCAATAAAGGAATTGGTTTTTTAGTACAATTTGGAGTTTAATAACCTCCAATTTTTTCTTATTATTTTCTATAAAAAAAACCAGATACCATATTTTAGTATCCAGTAATAAGTTTGATGAATTAAGTCTAAGTTATTGTTTGGTAAATTCTACTGACAATTCACTAACAATATCTCCATCATAGTATTTAGTACATTGTAAAGTATCTGTATCAGTCTCTGAAAAGGTTTCTTTAATTGTGTGAGTTATAGAATCTTCAGTATATGTAACTTCATATTTATATAAATTAGAACTACAGGTCTCGTTAAAAGTTACAGCAGAGTAGTCAGTTAACTCTTCTTTAAAATCTTCAGTGGTTTGAGATGTTTCTCCATCCTCTGTATAGATAAAATAAAAATCTTCAGAATCAAATATATAACTATAAGAATCACTGCTATCTGACCAAGTTCCAATAATCCAACTAGGTGGATTGATGATAGATATCCCACTTGAACAGCTAACAAAAAACATGGAAGAACAAATTAATAAATCTAATAAAATCCTTTTTGTCATTTTATCTCTCCATTCTTTTATTAGTAAATTATCTTCTTACTAATTGTTATATGCAATAATTTTAATATATTCTCCATTTGTGAAGATTAAGTGAAATTTAAAAAAAGAGACTAAGAATTTAATATTCATAAAATTTTAAGATAAAAGGTGATGTGCCCAGAATAGTATTAATATTTATACAGAATTTTTGAGTGTAATTATAGGATAGAATTTGGTGCTTTTTTTGAAAGATAAATAAAGTATTATTTTTAGTTTATTTAAACTTTGAAATTATTATAATAGCTTAACTACTAATGAAAATAATAATAATATTATTGCAAGAATTAATGTAATAGTGTGAGCAATAACAGTAATAGCTGTAATTAAAGAGTCCATTATTAATTGTTGTTTTCTAGTCTTCATAAGTTATGTTACCGTTAAGCTTATTTCCCCACTTATCCTTAAGGTATAGGTCTCAGTAAATTAGCTTAATCCCCATTTTTTACGTTAAATTCAAGTATTATGCCAAAAACCTAAGCTTTGACCCTTAAATACAGAATGTTACCTCTCAATATTAATCAAATCTATCAAATTATGTAAGCATTTTGCACTTCAAATAACATTAATATCAAGCAATAAAAACAATTAACCATTAATTTAAAGTTCCCACCAAAAAAAAATTAATATGTAAAGAAATATTTATAATGTGATGCCTTTTATTTATTAAATCCTTAACTTAAGAAAACAAAACAATCTTCATTTATTTCTTTTGTCTGAATATTTCAGACCTCTTTATATGAGTATTTATCTATTAAATTCATTTTAAATCATATAAATTTTACTTCCATTACTTTAAATAAAAAGCACTTATCCCTAAAATATAAACACGCTAGTAAATATATAGGAGGAATAAGTGCGATATCATGATAAGAGAAAAATAAAAGATGCACAAGAGAATCTTGAGAAACGAGGTATTGACAAATGGAATCTTAACCAATTATCGATAGAAACAGGTAAAAGTAGAAAGACTTTAAGAAAAATTAGAGATAATGGTGAATTAAATAAACCAAGCAGTGAAAAAAGTACAAGGGCTAAAAGACTAGATACAAAACTTACCAACTACTCTCAAAATATTGATGAGATGCTAATAAAAGGTATTGGTAATGCTTCTTTGATTTTTAGAAAACTTAAAGAAATGGGTTATGAAGGATCTGAATCAACTGTATTTAATTATGTCAGTAAAAATAAGGACAGGCTGCTTACAGTCAAGAAGCTGCCAAAACATATCAATCCACCTAAACGTGCTAAACGTTATGATATGGGTCCAGCAGAATGCTTCCAGATGGATTGGGGGTTTATTAATGCTGTAGATAATCATGGTGAAATACACAGATTATCTTGTCTTGTGCTAGTTTGTGCACATTGTAGCAAGCGATACATTGAATTTTTTACAAATTCAAGACAAGAGAATCTATTCAGAGGTATGATTAACGGTTTTA
>CAYWGU010000116.1:0-8239 GCA_964457975.1 uncultured Spirochaetaceae bacterium
TCCACTATTATTATTTGGACAAGCCCTTTGTATTTACAACCATTTCTAATAGCCTTGCATTGGATAAAAGGTATATTTTCTCAGTCCGATTCATAATCTTAGCAGCTTTTTATATGCTATGAAACAAACCTAAAGGCAAAACTAATATAATTACATGGAAACAAAATAAGGAAGCACGGCTTACTTGAATAGCAATCCTAATAATTCTATACCAACCATCACATAATGGCCTTAAGCAATTATTAAAGTAGCTCTGAACTCTAATTTCAGACAGACAACCTTGCCTTAAAAGCAAAATATTAGAAGATAAGAAAAGGAAGGTTTCCACCTTCCTCTCATATAAATATACTTTATTCTAAAATAATTTTACTTCCCATTCAATTAGCTTTCTTTCAAATGGTATTGTATAAGCTGGACTTGTTGAGGGCATCGTAAAGAACTCTGTTCTATAAGGATAATACTTTACATATTTTTTATAGAACTTAGCTACTGATGCACCGTTAAATAAAACAGTTTTAATAGAAGGATTGCTCATAAGAACATTTTCAATATCATTTACATCAACATCTTTAATGGCACTATCGAGAGAACCCTCTCGATTGCAGGTTGCAACCACATCCCATATTGCTATGTGATTTAGCATTGCAAATTCTTTTTTTTCACTATAGTTCTTAAATCCATTTCCACCAAATACTTCATTTAATATTGGCCAGAACGCATTACGTAAATTACCATAATATTCACTCTTTTCAAGTGATATTACACTTGGAGAAGAACCTAATACCAAAGTATGAGGTAATGCTCCAAGTATTGCATCAAAGCACTGTATCATTATGAAAGATATTTAATTACTGCATCAGCTGTATTTACACCATCCATTGCAGATGAAACAATTCCACCAGCATAACCAGCACCTTCACCACAAGGGAATAAACCATCTAAACTCATGTAAGTATCTTTATCTCTTACAATTCTTACAGGAGAGCTTGTTCTTGATTCAACAGCAATCAATATAGCTTCTTTGCATAAGAAACCTCTAGCATTCTTACCAAAGTATCTAAATGCAGCAGATAATCTACCAGCTATAAATTCAGGGAATAATTTATTTAAATCACAACCAACAAGACCGGGTGCATAACTTGTTTCAGGAAGAGAGGTACTCTCTTTTCCTTTAATGAAATCAACCATTCTTTGACCTGGAGCTTCAAGTCCGCCGCCGATGTAATCCCAAGTTCTCTTTTCAAGAGCTTTTTGGAATTTCATAACACCAAGAGGTCCTTCAAATTGAGGAAGATCTTCTGGTTTAATTTCAACAACAAAGGCTGCATTGGCAAATTTACCACCACGAGTAGAATTACTCATGCCGTTAACGCAGGTATAGCCGTCTTTGGTATGAGATGGAACCAATACACCACCTGGACACATGCAGAACGAATAAACACCTCTATCCTGTACCTGTGTAACAAAACGGTAATCAGCAGCAGGTAAGAACTTACCTCGTCCTTCTTTACTTTTGTATTGAAGTTGATCAATCACTTCTTGAGGATGTTCAACTCTAACGCCAACTGCAATGCCTTTGGCTTCAAGAGGGATGTTCTTTTCAAGTAGCATGTTGTACATGTCTTCACTACTGTGACCAGTTGCTAGAATTACAGGAAGATTGTAGGTTTTACCATCTTTTGTTTTAACTCCAACTAACTTATCATCTTCAACAAGAATATCTATTACCATGGTTTTAAATCTAACTTCACCACCACAACTAATGATTGTGTTTCTCATATCTTCAATAATTTTAGGAAGAGTATCAGAACCAAGGTGTGGATGAGCTTCATATATTATTGATTCATCAGCACCATGCTGAATAAACTGTGATAATATTTTCTTTACATCACCTCTTTTGTTGGATCTTGTATAAAGCTTGCCATCTGAAAATGCACCAGCTCCACCTTCACCAAAACAATAGTTTGAATGTTCATTAACTTTATTATTCTTAACCATTGTTGCAATTGAAACCTTTCTGGAATGAACTTCTTCACCACGTTCCAATACAATTGGTTTGAAACCTTTTTCAATTAATCTTAATGCTGCAAATAATCCAGCAGGTCCACAACCTACTACTACAACTTCTTTTTTACCAGTTACTTTTTGGTATTCAATCTTATCTATTCTGTTTACTTTTGGTTCATTAATAAATAGTTTTACGCTCATATCGATAACAATAGGATAACGTCTTGCATCGGTAGATTTTCGTTCTATCTGCATATCTGTAACATCGTTTGCATTGATTTTTAATTTCTTACATGCAGCTACTTTTATGTCAGATAATTGGGAAGCGGCTTTTGGAGTTAGCCTTAAATTTATATCTTTTATCATAGTGGCATAATATCAAGTAAATAATTACAGGTCAACGAGAAAAGCACCTTGAAAAGGATAATACAATAATATATTCTTCAATTAATTATGAATATATTATCTTGTGAAAACATTTCTCTAACTCTTAACGATGAACCTCTATTTGAAAATGTAGCTTTCGGACTAGATGAAAGAGATCATGTTGGATTAATTGGCAATAACGGTACAGGTAAATCTACCTTACTCAAAGTATTAAATGGTAAACTAGAAAGCGATTCTGGTAATGTCAGCATGGCGAACTATGCTGAAATGATGATGTTAGATCAAGTCATTGAATTTGATGAAGGAGATAATGTTAAAGATTATCTTTACAAAGGTGAAGGCTCCAGATTTGATAGACTTCGGGAGTATTATAAACTCCTAGAAATAAGTCATGATGAATCATCACACTCTCGACTTGCAACGATAACTGATGAAATGGAAAAAGATAACACATGGAACATTGAATCAGATTTTTTATCAATTCTTGGTGAATTACAGTTAAGTGATGTTATAGATAGACCTATGGATACACTTTCCGGCGGACAGCGAAAGAAAGTTGGTATTGCAAGAGTTCTAAGTGCAAATCCAGATATTTTATTATTGGATGAGCCTACAAACCATCTCGATATTGAAACAATCGAATGGCTACAAAGATATCTTGCAGCAAGCACCATGACAATCGTTGTGGTGACCCATGATAGGTACTTCTTAAATGCAGTATGCCAAAAGATTTTGGAACTTGATAGCTCTCAAATTTATATGCATCCTGGTAACTACACACAATACCTTGAGCGACGTGCAACACGACTTGAATCCATGCAAAAAGAACAGAATAGACTTACAACAATATTAAGACGAGAACTAGTTTGGCTTTCAAGAGGACCTCAAGCAAGAACTGGTAAGGATACCAACCGACAAGATCGAATTGCAGATATGCAAACTCAACAGAAAAATGTTAAAGACGCAGAACAGGCTAAATTTACATCAACCTCTCGCCGTCTAGGAAAGAAAATACTTGAAGTAAAGCATCTTGCAAAAGCTTATGGTGATAACGTTTTATTCGATGATTTCTCCTTCTCCTTCACAAAGAACATGAGAATAGGAATTGTTGGACCTAATGGTTGTGGAAAATCAACCCTACTTGATATTCTAACAGGTCATTTAATGCCTGATTCAGGAACATTGGATACTGGCATAAATACTGTATTTAGTTATTATGATCAATTAGGACGTAATATTGATAGCTCAAAAACAGTACTTGAATATGTTGAAGATATATCAGAAAGAATAACACTTGCTCCAGGACAGGAATTAACCAGCTCTCAATTTCTTGAAACCTTTAACTTTCCACAAAAGTTACACAGACTTCCAATAGCAACTCTTTCTGGTGGACAGAAAAGAAGATTATATTTGATTTCTCGATTGATGAAAAATCCAAACTTTCTTGTACTTGATGAACCAACAAATGATCTTGATGTTGCTACAATGGAAAATATTGAAAGCTACATTAACGATTTTGATGGTTGCTCAATTGTTGTATCGCATGATAGGGCTTTTTTGGATAATACCTGTGACCAATTATTTATATTAAACAGTCCCAATATAAATGGATACCCTGGAATATATTCACACTATAAAGAAGATCTAGAAAACGACAACATTGCTTTCCTCAAAAAAGAAATTATAGAAGAAAAGAAGGAAGGAAAAACCAATAATTATAAAAAAAGACCTCGAAAAAAAGGGCTATCATATAAAGAAAAAATAGAATATGAAACCTTAACTGAAGATATTGATAAATTAACATCATTAATTTCCATTCTTGAAGAATCCTTTGCAATCATAAGTGAAAATGAATATGGGACATTAGAAGAGAGAACTCAAAAATACAATGATAGCAAGATCACACTTGATGAGAAAGAAGAAAGATGGCTTGAAATAGCTGAAAAGCTGGAAGAAGAATAAAAACTCAAATAAAACAATGCATAAAGGCCATCTAATATACTGTGGCCTTTATTATATATGTATCAAAGAAACCAAATTTTAATAATATTTGGTTTCTTTTATTTCAAGACAATTTGATTCCAACTTATCAACAGTTTTCAAAAACCTTTCATCCGTAAATTCAAGAGCTTGAGAAGGACAGACGTTTATACAGGCACAACAATGAATGCAGAGAGAATCATCATTAAAACGCATTGCACGCGTTGGACAAGCCATTACACACTGATTACACTCAATGCACTTTGAAGGAATCAATACTGGCATGTAGAAGGGTTTTGAATAATCAACACCTTTTCTGTAAGGCCTATTACCAGGAATTGCAACATTTAAATTACCACCATTAAACCTTGATAATATAATTTTAGCAAATTCATCTAAAATCAATAGATCCTTCTGACTTGGATGATTTTCTGCAATTTTTTTAGTATAGCAATGTTCAGCTACAACAGATGTAGCTCCTATTACCTTACCACCGAGCTCCTTAACTATATCCTCACCTTCAACAAGACAATCTTCAAAAGCTCTATTTCCAAAGGTTGAAACAAGTACAACCTTTACACCTTTTATTGATACTTTCTCTTTTAAATAATTAGCAAAGAGCTCAGGAACTCTACCCGCATATGATGGATAGGATATCAACAGAATTTCATCTTCATTAACAACTGTTTCAAAGTTTCTCAGATATTTACTTGTCACATTATAGAGAATCTCCTCTCCTAGTTTATTTGCAATAAATGAACCAGCTTTTAAAGTTGTGCCATTAGGAGAGAATGTTAGGTGATGTACCTTTAAGTTACAAATTTTTGTACCAATTGTTAAGAATTTTATAAAATCATCTTCCGGCATTGGACGAGCATAAAAATAACCTTGGGCGAACCTACATCCTATGGATTTTAAGTACAGAACATCTTCCTCTGTTTCAACACCCTCAGCAATAACATCAAGATCTAGCTCTCTAGCAATTCCCATTATAAGGTGAATTATACTTTTTTTACTGTTACTTTTTGCTCTATTCATCATAAATGCCATATCAAGCTTTAACATATCAACGGAAACTTCGGAAAGCATGTTAAGCGATGAGTAGCCAGATCCAAAGTCATCCATTTCAATATAAAAACCTAGCATACTTAATTCTTTAATTATAGAAATAAGTTTTTCTTGTCCCTGTGTATATACTGTTTCAGTGATTTCTAGATGCAATAAGGATGCAGGTATATTATATTTTTCTATTAAATGAACAAAGAACTCCACAAGATTATCACTATAAAAATCGTTTCTTGAAATATTAACAGATATTGGAACTACATTGTATCCTTGATCTAGCCACATTCTTTGATGTCTGCAAGCTTCTTCCCAAACATATTTATCAAGTTTTGTAATAAATCCATTTTTTTCAAATAGAGGAATAAACAATCCAGGATTCATAAATCCTGTTTCGGGATTTTCCCATCTTACTAGAGCTTCTGCTCCCATAAGCTCTCCACTTTTAACTTTTACTTTAGGTTGGTAATAAACCACAAACTGTCTCTCTTTTAGAGCTTGATCCATTTGAGAGGCCATTCTCTGCTCTAGAACCAATTTTTCATAATCTGATTTATTGTAAAAAGCAATGCTCTTGCCATATTTACCTTTAATTGATTCAATTGGCATACGAGAGTAATCACACATGGACCGTACTGTAGTTTCTTTACTTTCATCCATTGTGTAAACACCGAGCTGTACTCTAAGAATATTTGATACAGGAGATGCTTGCAATAATTTTTCAAGTTTTATGGAGGCTAGATTTGCATCTAGTCTATAATCAATTAAAGCTTGGAATCTATCAGCTGAAAATCTTGAGACAAGTGCATCCTTACCAAGTACTTCTTGAAGAACCTTTGCTACAAACTTGAGTACATCATCACCAACACTTTCTCCATATAATTGTGAGATTATCTTAAATTGACTAATATCTCCACAAATTATTGAAAACATTTTATCTGGATTTAAATTTATAGTTTGCTCGGCTTTAGCATAAAAGCCTTCAGTATTATATAAACCTGTCAATGAATCATGTTGTACCACAGAAATAAATGATTCATTTTCTCTAAGTTTTATTATATTTTCAAGTCGATGTACCAACAAATTAGGATTATAAGGTTTTGTTAAGAAATCACTGGCACCATCTTTTAAGCATCTTATTTCAGAGTCGATTCCCTCTTTGTGAGTTTGTACAATAACGGGAATGGATAACAACTCTTTACTTTTTTGCCTTATCTTAAGAAACTCAAACCCATCCATAATGGGCATTGAAAGATCTAAAAATATTGCAGATACTTCACCCTTTCTATCTTCTAAAATATCTAAGGCTTCTTGACCATTTACAGCTTCGATTAATCTATAGTTATCTTTTAAAATATTCCTAAGAACTTTACGATTTATTTGATTATCATCAACAATCAAAATTAAACGATTATTCAATGGAACCCCCTTTTTCATAAGAAAGTTATATAATATAAAATATAACAATTATAAATTAGCACAGTTAACAATGGTATTACAAGTTAAAAATGATTTATGAAATAAATATTTGCATAAATATAAATTTAAGTCTAATTTAATATAAGCAACAACTAATATTTTAATTTTTAATACAAACTCAATAAACTTCTTTAAAAAGGGCTATGGTAAAACCTTACATTGTGAAATATTTCAAAAAATTACAGTTAAAAATCAAACAAAACCAAATCATATCGGCCACCGATAATTCTTGCATCATACTCATGTTTTTCATGAGGTAAATCTTTTATGTACTCATATATATTATCTAATGTAATCTTTCCATTGGTTTTTGCTGGAATTGTAGCATTCTGTGATCCAATACTATTAGAATTGGTAAAATCAATATCCCAACCAAAAGCTTGTAGAACAGAATATGTAAATGCACCAATAATCTTGTCACCAACAAAACTTTCATAACTTTCCGTGTTACTTGTAGCAGCTGTTAATATATAAATATCATTATCTATTACAAAAGAAGAATCTTCATCACTGATATCATTTATTAGAAAATTAAAGTAATCAAAAAACCAAGTCTCTTTAACACGAGGATCATTGGTACTTATTGTTGTATCTGATACGGGGATTGCATTACCACTGAAGCAAGAATCCAACAATAGCAAAGATTTGCAGGGCAAATTTCTAAATAAATCATAAACACCTTCAAGATCCAAACTAATACGTTTGGTTATATCAGCTTTTGAGCGAAGAAACAAATCACCACTGTCACTTTTACCATGACCTGAATATTGGAATATTAAAATATCATTGCTATTTAATTCAATTTTTTCTATCACACCAGTTATTAAATGATTATTTTCATCAAATACAGTGGCTAAAACAAAATCTTTTGGATTGGCAAGTATAAGAGGTTTAGTAGCTGATGAATCATTTTTCAAATAGTTAATTGCATTTATAAAATTTTCTTTTGTAGCATAGTTTAAGGTATTAGAATTAGCTTCATCTGTTAAAGGAATCCAATAAAAAGATTTATCCTCATTATCACTTAGAGTTTGAAGTGCATAGGAAAGCATCTTTACATCATTCACTGTACCATTTAACTCATTTAGAGAGGTTACACCGCTATATCGTAGCCCCACTCCAACTAATATTATTCTTCCTTCACCTTCATACGGTTCATTTATAAATAACTCACAAGAAGTAAGCATCATGGTCAAAAATAATAGAACTGTTATAAATACAATATTGATTTTTTTCAAAAAAGTAACTCCAAGTTTTTTATTTCGTCATTTAATGTATCTTTAATATAAACCTTTTACAGGATGAAAGAAAGTAAAGAAAATAA
>CAYWGU010000117.1:0-8191 GCA_964457975.1 uncultured Spirochaetaceae bacterium
AAATCTAATCTTCTATTAAACAAATCTTTATCAATCAAAAAGTATTCTTGCTCTGGACCAACAGTTGTTTGAACTCTATTAACATCATGTCCAAATAATTTTAAAATTCTTTTTGCTTGGTTATCAATGGCTGCCATACTTCTCAATAAAGGAGTTTTCTTATCTAAAACTTCTCCACTATAAGAACAGAAAGCCGTTGGAATACAAAGTGTTTCATCTTTCAAAAATGCATAACTTGTTGGATCCCATGCTGTATAACCTCGTGCTTCAAAGGTTGCTCTAAGTCCACCAGAGGGAAATGACGAGGCATCTGGTTCACCAGAAACCAAATTTTTACCAGAAAAAGATAAAATAACTTTCCCATCAGTAGATGGATTGATAAAGGAATCATGTTTTTCAGCGGTTATCCCTGTTAAAGGTTGGAACCAGTGAGTAAAATGAGTTGCTCCTTTTTCTAATGCCCATTCTTTCATAGCATGAGCGACAGCATTAGCAATATTTAAATCTATTTCTTTACCTTCTTTGATTGTATTTTTCAAAGCACGATAAACATCTTTAGGAAGTCTATCTTTCATAGCATCATTTCCGAATACCATAGAGCCAAAATAATCACTTATTTGTTGCATTTGCAGAGCACCTCTCTTTAAACTATTAATTTTTCAATAAAATATGAAAATAAAAAAAGACACTGTAGCTCTACTTGAACTACAGCGCCTTTGCTGTTAATTAACAAATACTATAATCATAAAGTTTTGTCAACTTAAAATTTTAATAATTTAAAACAAAAATTATATCAATAATATATAATTACTTATAAGGCAAACAATTAAATTATAATATTTTTTTATTTATATATTATAATATACATTTAATGCATAAACTTACATATTATATTAATAAAAACAGATTAATAGGTAGACATAAATATCCTATTTCACTAATATATTTTCTAAGACAAAGAAGTCTACTAAAAAGATTTATACTTCACATTATATTATAAAAAATTGAACAAAGACGTTCGTAGTTAGGATAACTACGGGCGTTTTTTCGTTTTTAGACTTATTGATAAATTTATCATTAGGAGAAAAATAATGAACCGAATAAAAAAAGAAGGTGAAATTAGAATTCCTTCTGGATGTGCAATTAGCGGAATATTTTCAAAAAAAGGAACAAGGTTTTCTGGGCAAATAGCAATAGATTCTATAAAACAAATGCATAATCGCTCCAATGGACTTGGAGGTGGTTTCGCAGGCTATGGAATTTATCCAGAATACAAAGACTATTATGCCTTTCATATTTTTTACATGGATGATATGGCAAAAAAAGAATGTATGAAATTTTTAGAAGAACATTTTGATTTAATCAATTTATCCAAAATACCAACTAGAAAGATTCCCGCCATAACAGATGAGCCATTGATCTGGAGATATTTTTTATCTCCACTTCCAACAAAACTAGCTGAAAGTCAATTAGATGAAGATGAATACGTTGTTAGATGTACTATAAATGTTAACTCTCACATTAAGGGAGCATTTATAGTATCTTCAGGAAAAAATATGGGTGTTTTTAAAGCTCAAGGTTATCCTGAAGATGTTGGTAACTTTTACAAACTTGAAGAATATAATGGCTACAGTTGGACAGCTCATGGAAGGTACCCTACTAACACTCCCGGTTGGTGGGGAGGGGCTCACCCCTTTTCACTATTAAATTATTCTGTAGTTCATAATGGAGAGATTTCAAGTTACGATGCAAATAGAAGATATATCGAAATGTTTGGATATCGTTGTACTTTGCAAACAGATACTGAAGTAATAACCTATATGATTGATTTCTTAAACAGAAAGAAAAAAATTAACTTCGAAAGAGTAGCCCATATTTTAGCTGCCCCATTTTGGAGCACAATAGAAAGAATGGATGAAAGGCAAAAACAAGAATATAAATACCTTAGAAATAACTATGAAAGTTTTCTAATTACTGGCCCCTTTTCTATTATTGTTAGTTACACCAATGGTTTAATGGCTTTAAATGATAGACTTAAACTTCGGCCTCTAGTCGTAGGAACAAAAGATGACATGGTCTACATGGCAAGTGAAGAAGCGGCTATAAGAGTAATTGCACCAGAATTAGATTCTATCTATTTTCCTAAAGGTGGGGAACCTTACATTGTTGAATTAGAAAAGGAGGTTCAATAACCTATGAAAGTAAATTTAATTCAAAGTGAATATGAAGTAGTTAGAGATCAAAGTAGATGTATTAATTGTAAACTTTGTGAAAAACAATGCTCAAATGGTGTTAACTATTATGATAAAAAATTCAAAGTAATGCTGAGTGATAATTCAAAATGTGTAAATTGTCACCGCTGTGTTGCTGTTTGTCCAACTAGTGCATTAAAAATTGTAAAATCTGATCACTGCTTTAAAGCAAATGCAAACTGGAAACATCACGATATTACAAATATTTATAGACAAGCTCAAACAGGTGGTGTGCTACTTGCTTCAATGGGTACTCCTAAAGAATACCCAGTTTACTGGGATAAAATATTAATTAATGCATCCCAAGTCACAAATCCTTCTATTGATCCACTTAGAGAGCCTATGGAAACAAGAACTTTCCTAGGAAAAAAGAAACTTGATATGGAATATGATAAAGATAATAATATTATTACTGATACCAAACCTCAAATGGAATTAAGTATACCAATAATGTTTAGTGGAATGAGTTATGGCTCAATTAGTTATAATGCCCATAAAGCTTTAGCAACTGCAGCACAAGAACTTGGAACATTTTATAATACTGGTGAAGGTGGTTTGCATGAAGATTTTTATGTGTATGGTGAAAATACTATAGTTCAAGTTGCCTCTGGTAGATTTGGTGTTCACCCCAAATATCTTGAAGCAGGTAAAGCCATTGAAATAAAAATGGGACAAGGGGCGAAACCCGGCATTGGAGGTCATCTTCCAGCAAGAAAAATCACTAAAGAAGTATCTAAAACTAGAATGATTCCAGAAGCAAGTGATGCTATTAGTCCAGCGCCTCACCATGATATTTATTCTATCGAAGATTTAAGGCAATTGGTTTACATGCTTAAAGAAACAACAAATTATAAAAAACCAATAATTGTTAAAATTGCAGCAGTCCATAATATTGGAGCAATTGCTAGTGGCATAGCTCGTTGTGGTGCTGATATTATAGCTATTGATGGGTTTCGTGGTGGAACAGGTGCAGCCCCTCTTAGAATTAGAGATAATGTAGGGATTCCTATAGAACTTGCCCTAGCTGCGGTTGATACAAGACTTCGAGAAGAAGGAATTAGAAATGAAGTTAGTTTAGTTGCAGGAGGAACTATTAGATCCTCTGCTGATGTAATAAAAGCTCTTGCACTCGGTGCTGATGCTGTTTATATCGCAACAAGTGCCCTCATTGCTCTGGGTTGCCATCTTTGTAGAAGTTGTCATTTAGGTAAATGTAACTGGGGAATCGCTACTCAAGTTAAAGAACTTGAAGAAAGATTAGACCCTGAAGAAGGGGCAAAAAACCTAGTGAATTTAGTTACTGCTTGGACAAGAGAAATTAAAGAAATGATTGGGGGTATGGGAATCAATTCAATTGAAGCATTAAAAGGTAATAGATTAATGCTCAGAGGAATTGGATTGAGTGAAAAAGAATTAGAAATTCTAGGTATTGGCCATGCTGGTGAATAATCAGTAATAAAAGGGATATACAAATGCAAAAAATAACTGTTAATCAAATGAGTTTTAAGCAATTAAATAGTTTAATAAGAGATGAAAAAGAAAATGACTTTGAATTAGATGATGTCCATGGTCAGCGATATATTGCAGCTGGAATGAAGGATAAGCATATTACTATTAATGGGATTCCTGGCAATGCCCTCGGAGCTTGCCTAGATATTGGTAGCAAAATATATGTAAAAAATGATTGCCAAGATGCAACTGGGGACACCATGAATGAAGGTGAAATTATTATCTGTGGAAACTGTGGTGATACTGCTGGATATTCTATGAGAGGTGGTAAAATACTAATTAAGGAATCTGCAGGTTACAGAGCTGGAATACATATGAAAGCCTATAAAGATGAAAAACCTATACTAGTAATTGGAGATAAAGCTGGAAGTTTTCTTGGAGAATATTTAGCTGGTGGATTAATAATTGTATTAGGTATGAATCAAAAGGGAAAATGTCCAGTTGGTAATTTCTGTGGAACAGGTATGCATGGAGGTCAAATCTTTATTAGAACAGATGAATTACCTAATGATTTACCTAAACAAGTAGCTACTAGAAAAGCTTCCAAGGATGATATAAACTCAATAAAAGAAATAATTAATCATTTTTGTAAAGAATTTTCCTTTGACAAAGATATTGTTTTTGATGCAAACTTTTACGTGTTGGAGCCAAATTCAACACTTCCATACAAGCAACATTATACAACAGTTTAATTAGGAGGGGCTATGGCTAACATGCAATATGAAATTTCAAATTTCATTGAAGAAAATGATGTAAAATTCATCCGTTTAGCTTTTTGTGATATTTTAGGTAATTTAAAAAATATTTCAATCAGTTGTGATGAGCTTGAGAGAGCTTTCAATTCAGGAATTTCTTTCGATGCTTCATCCATTAAAGGATTTTTATCAGTTGAAAAAAGTGATTTACTATTATTTCCAGATCCTGAAACTTTACAAGTATTACCATGGAGACCTTCAAGTGGAAAAGTTGTGATGATGTATTGTGATATAAAACATCCCGACAATACCCCTTTTGAGGGAGATGGAAGATATTTAATAAAAAGATTCGAAAAGAAAGCAAAAAAATTAAATTATACTTTCAAAATCGGTAGTGAATGTGAATTCTACTTATTTAAATTAAATGAAGCTGGGAATCCTAGTTTTACCCCCTTAGATAATGGGACATATTTAGATGTTGCTCCAAATGATAAAGGAGAAAATATTAGAAGAGATATTTGTTTAACCCTTCAAGAAATGGGTTTTCACACTGAGAGATCACATCATGAAAGTGGCCCAGGTCAAATGGAAATTGATTTTTCATATGGCAATTTACTAAATTCAGCGGATAATTTAATTACCTTTAAAAGTGTAGTTAAATCAACAGCAACTACAAATGGATTATTTGCTTCTTTTTTACCAAAACCATTAGAAAATAAAAGTGGTAATGGTATGCATGTTAACATGTCTATCAGGTCTGATGAAAATATTGATAAAGAAAGAATTAGAAAGAATATGATAGCAGGGATATTAAATCATATAAAAGAAATCACAATCTTTAATTCTCCTATATATAACTCATATCAACGAATTGGCCAATTTGAAGCTCCAAGCAGAATTGGTTGGGGTTATGGAAATAGATCTACCACAATAAGAATTCCAAAAGTTGAAGGAAAATATAGCCGATTAGAGGTTAGAACACCAGATACTGCAGCTAATCCATATATTATTTTTACTCTTATTTGTGAGGCTGCATTAGAAGGAATTATTAATAACGCTGTGCCTGAAGACCCAATTGAAACAAATGCATTTGAAAAATTAGATGGAAATTCTTTACCTTTAACGATGAAAGAATCAATTGAGATAGCTGAACAAAGTAAATTCTTAAAAAAGAATTTACCAAGCACGCTCCTTTTATCTTATTTAAATATAAAGAAAAAAGAATTAATTGAGTATCAAAATTGTAAACATATAAATACTCTAACAGAGGAAAATTATTTTCCCATATATTAAAGGTTAATCAATAGTGTTTGAATTTGAAAAAATTTTACTAGTATCACCAAATGGAAAAGGTCATATGGATTTAAAATCCCTCCTTAGTGAAAATGGAGTGAAAGGTTCAATGACCTCTTGTTTTTCATGCAATAAAGCAAAACAAGAGATTCTAAGTATTGATTTTAACTTAATAATAATTGACGCACCATTAAATGATGAAAATGGAATTGATTTAGCAAGAAATATTTCTAAAGATTCAATTTCTACAGTAATTCTTATTGTAGAAGAAAGATATATTGGTGATATTGCATCTAGAGTCTATAAAGAGGGCGTCTTAGTACTTGGCAAACCAATAAGTTCTCCACTATTATTCCAAAGTCTTATTTTAGGCAATTCTACTAACATAAAACTTAGAGGAATAGCAAATGAGAATAAAAAACTGCGTAGAAAACTAGAAGATATAAAACTTGTAAACAGAGCAAAATTTCTAATAATTCAGCATTTAAAATTGGATGAACAAAAAGCTCATAGATATATAGAAAGAAGAGCTATGGACCAAAGACGAAGCAAAGGGGATATTGCTAAAGATATCCTCAAAACATATCAACAATAATTTTGGGAGAAATTTATGACTAAACATATTTTCGTAACTGGTGGAGTTGTTTCAGGACTCGGAAAAGGAATAACTGCAGCCTCGTTAGGCAGGTTATTAAAAAACCGTGGTCTAAAAGTAAGCGCTCAAAAACTAGATCCATACATGAATGTCGACCCTGGCACAATGAGTCCTTTCCAGCATGGGGAAGTTTATGTAACTGAAGATGGGGCTGAAACAGATTTAGATTTAGGACATTATGAAAGATTTATTGATGAAAATCTTAACAAATTTTCAAATCTCACAAGTGGTAGATGTTATTTTAATGTCCTAGAAAAAGAGAGAAGAGGTGAATATTTAGGCTCTACTGTTCAAATTATCCCTCATGTAACTAATGAAATTAAAGATTTTATTTATTCAATAGAAGAAAAAACAAAGGCCGATGTTGTTATTACTGAAATCGGAGGAACTACTGGTGACATTGAATCACAACCTTTTCTTGAAGCAATTAGACAAGTAAGTCATGAAGTGGGCTCTGATAATTGTCTTTTTATTCATGTTACACTTGTTCCTTATTTAAGTGGAAGTAATGAGCATAAAAGTAAACCAACACAGCATTCAGTAAAAGAATTAATGACCACTGGTATTTTCCCTGATATTATTGTTACTAGAAGTGACCAACCAATAGACAAATCCATAAAAGATAAAATATCGTTATTCTGTAATGTAAAAAGAGATTGTGTTATAGAAAATAAAACACTTGAGGTTTTATATGAAGCTCCCCTAATGCTTCATGATGAAATGCTTGACGATATTGTTTGTAGAGAATTAAAATTAGAAACAAAAGAATGTGATCTAACAAAATGGAAGGCTATGATTGATAGGATTAATCATGCAGAAAATGAAGTTAATATCTCTTTAGTTGGTAAATATATTCAATTACATGATGCATATCTTTCAGTTATGGAAGCTCTTAAACATAGTGCTTGGGAAATTGGTTGTACTGTAAGTTTAAATTGGGTAGATTCTGAAACTTTAAATATAGATAATATTGATGAAAAACTTAAAAATTCTGACGGAATTATTGTCCCGGGTGGGTTTGGTACTAGAGGCATTGAAGGTATGATTCTTAGTGCAAATTATGCACAAGAAAAACAAATTCCTTATTTTGGAATATGTTTAGGTATGCAAGTGGCTGTTATGAGTTTCGCTAGAAAAGTTTTAAACTGGAAGGATGCAAATTCAACTGAATTTGATAAAAAGACTACTCACCCTGTAATTGATTTAATGGAAAATCAAGTTGATGTTTCAAATAAAGGAGGTACCATGAGACTTGGTGCTTATCCTTGTAAATTAATCAAAAATACTGTCTTAAAAGATTTATATAACAATGAAGAAGTAATTTATGAAAGACATAGACATCGATATGAGTTTAATAACAAATTTAGAGACGAATTAGTAAATGCTGGCTTAATAATAACTGGGGTAAGTCCTGATGATAACTTAGTTGAAGCAGTTGAAATAAAAGATCATCCATTCTTTTTAGGTGTTCAATATCACCCTGAATTTAAGAGTAGACCTAATAATACTAATTCATGTTTTAATGGCTTTCTAAAAGCTATCAAAGCTAAAAGATATAATTAATTTCTTTAAAAATAAAAAAACATCCTAAAGTATAAAATTTGTTTCAAATTCCTTTACTTAGGAGGTTTTTATAATGAAATATTTTTATAAATTTATTTCGATTAATTTTTTTCTATTTTTTACAATATAGGGTAAAGATAAATCAAAAGCCTTATCATCAATCCAAGGCAGCAAAACATATTCATCTTTTATAATTTGCTTTCTAGTATAGCCAACTGCAACAA
>CAYWGU010000118.1:0-8137 GCA_964457975.1 uncultured Spirochaetaceae bacterium
GCATTATATTCTGCAGTGTTCAGAAAAGTCTATTTGTCATATTTGCCTATTATAAAATGCTTTAGCTGGAGGTAGAAAAATGAAGAAGAAAGAGGGCAATTTCATCACTTATGCAGAGAAGAGATTCAGTATTCACGGAAAACTGGAAAACACGGTATTTCGCCGGAAACGTAATGGTGAAAATTATTCGTATCCTTATAAGCATATACCAAAATATGATCCCACAATTTTGAGTAAGAGAACAAACGCTATTGCCAGAATTGCGGCACAAGTTTCCAATCCCCGCCATGCGGATTACAGTGAAAAGATTGTTAAAATCTACTATTATACTCCCTATTTCGTATATCCCGGAGCTTATGTTTTTACCTGTAATACCTTTTATAATATCCGCACAACAGGTGATTATCAGATAAAGATAAACGAGGTTATAATCAACAGACGGCTTGCACCCCGGACCAAGGAAAGCTTTACGTTTGAAGATGAAGGGACTTATCTGATCAGTTGCTGGTTTGATGATAAGCTGTGGAGTGAACGCAAAGTCGAGGTGATTTCACCGGAGATAAACCTGGAAGAGACTTATAGTAACTGGTTTGGTGAACATCTGGCGGAAATATTGGCACTTCCCGAACCGGGATTTAAAAGCCTTAAGAAATATCATAGAAACATTATCGGTATAAAACGCTTAAAAACCATGACTGGAAAAGTAAAAAAGGATCTAGTAATATTTAAAGGTGCAGGAGATTATACAATGCATGCCCGAAAAACCGTTGACCATGAAAATAATCTTCAGTCGCGGGTATTCCTGGAAACTTATTCCAGAATCCTTAATTGCTGGCAGGCGACAACACCCAAATTTAACAGGACCTGGAAAGATTACCATAAAGTCTGGCTAAACGAGAATATTCGTAGAACTCAAAGGACGACTAATTCTCTGCACCTTTGGACGCGAGCCATCCACAAAGCCGCAGCAAATCTGAGTTTTGACCTGGAAACATTGAGTGTGGAACACTGGTTGCCGGAAGTGAATACTTTAGGTGACCTGTTGCAAGCAGCAGGATTTCATCATTATTTTATAGATAAGGAGAAATTGGCGGTGGTGATCTTTTGAGGATGTAGATCAAACGTTCCAGTTTGATTAGAACTAAGAAAGCTCAGCCAGAACAGGCTTTGTATTTGCCACAATAGGGGCTTCTGCTTTATACAAAAAACTCTCAGATTACGAACTAAAAATGATCCATCACGCACCTGTGGAAATGGTACCTGATAATCACTGGTTTCAATGCTATGGACTCTGTGGAAATATATTAGAGTTTCTGGGTGGGAAATAGATTAACAAAAATTGAATTGTGCTTGACTAAGTTCGCTCAAAAGGTTTGTTTGTTCTCCGTTAGAAAAAGTGATCAGAATAAGGAGTATTTAGATTTTACTAAACATATTGATTTGTATGCATCCTTCAGGAGGGCGTTATGAAAGCTGAAATAACCCTTGAAACTATTTATGATAAACTTGATTTTTCAAACGGTCAGCTTTTTTCAGTGAGTGGAAGTAATATTTCTCAGAATGACTGGCTTGATAAAGGAGAATGGTTAAAAACTGCTGATAGAGCTGGTGCCGACAAAATATACTTTATTAACAATAATCCTATTGTCGTATTTGCTAAATGCCTGAAAACGGAAGATAAGATTGCAACATATAATAAACTTTGGTGTTTAGCGCGCCCAAGAATATTGTTCTTGGAATGTCAGGGTGAACTATCTGTTATTGATTTAGCACAAGCCCCAATTCGTAAAAATGAAAGAAAGTTGCGAACCCTGGAAACAGTAAAAAACATTCAGAAAGTATCAGAAAAACTTCAGCTTTATAATAGAGATAGTATTGAATCTGGTAAAGTATTTGAAGATGGTCGATTTGGGAATTTGAGAAACAGAGCGGATGTTGCCCTAATTTCAGATTTGAAAACTGTTCGTCAAGAGCTTATTGAAGCCGGATTAAGTAATGATAAAATTAAATATGCTCACGCTCTGATTGGCAGATCAATATTTATTCGTTATCTGGAAGATAGACATATTTTGACAAAAGAATACTTTGATAAAGTAGCCTTAAATAATAATAAATGGAAGACAATATTAAATAAGCCTTCAGATTGGGAGCCAAGTAATTTATCAGATTCACGAGCTTATTATCCGAGAATATTAAATGATAAAAAGTTTACGTACGAGTTCTTTAAAACTCTTTCAGAAGATTTTAATGGTGATATGTTTCCTAACGTTAGAGAAGAAAAGGAAAATGTCGAAATTGAACACTTAGAATTAATTCAAGGACTTCTATACGGAGATACAGAATCTCAGCAAAAACTTTTTTTCTTTTCTTATAAATTTGATATTATCCCTCTTGATCTTATCAGTGCAATTTACGAGAATTTTTATCATACAACTACTAACAAAGAAAAGCAAAAAAGCAAAGCACGTCAAACAGGTGCTTTTTATACCCCTCCGGTATTAGCTGAGTTTCTTACCTCAAGAGTGCTTACCGCAGAGGAAATTAAGAAAAAACCTAGGATTTTGGATCCTGCCTGTGGATCAGGTATATTTCTGGTTGAATCTTTCAGACGCATTGTTAGGTTTACAATGAACGAAGAAAAAAGAAGGCTTGATTTTGATGAATTAAAAAATATCCTTAGAAATCAGATATTTGGAATTGAGTATAATGAAGAGGCAGCGAGAATTACAGCCTTTAGCCTTTATCTGGCAATGCTCCATTATCTGGAACCAACTTCAATTCAAGAACACATTAATAATCATAATAAATTACCTAATCTTCTCAATTTGTCCCAAAATAAACAAGAAAATGTAAATTCAATATCCGTCTGCAATGCCTTTAATGTAAATAGTAAGAATTATGGAACTTTTGATATTGTTGT
Source organism: uncultured Spirochaetaceae bacterium (assembly GCA_964457975.1). Lineage (GTDB taxonomy): Bacteria > Spirochaetota > Spirochaetia > Sphaerochaetales > Sphaerochaetaceae > Pleomorphochaeta. The sequence continues at coordinate 2,921 of CAYWGU010000118.1, forward strand.
TGGAAATCCTCCCTGGGGATCAAGAGACAATAAAGCAGATCCTGAAATTAAACAAATGAATAAGGATATGCAGAAATGGTGCGAAGATAGATCTTATACGATTGGAGATATTGAAGCTTCACAAGCATTTCTATGGTTATCATTGGAGTTCCTAAAAGAAAATGGACAAAGTGCATTATTAACTTCTGCAGGTGTATTATTCAAACATGGAAACTTGTCTAAGACATTTAGGGATAAATGGTTGAATAGAGTTGTCCTAAAAGAAGTATTCAATTTCTCACATGTTAGAAAGTTCTTTTTTAAGAGCGCAACATCTCCATTTTTATTAATTCATTTTAATAAGTCAAAGCTGTTAGATAAGCCTGTAGTTTACTGGTCAGCCAAGCAAATAATTACTTTAAAAAAAACCCAGTCAGTGATTTTTTCAAAATATGATCGTAATTTACTTTTTAGGCAAGACTTATCAGACAATAAGACATGGAAGATTAACTGGTTTGGGAGAAATGGAGATGCTAAATTTATAAAACATTTGAGTTACTTAGATAAGTTATCAGAATTTATTGATCATGGAAATTCAGGTGGTGGATATAAACTGGCAAATCGGAAAAATGAATCTGATTGGCTACTCAATTTCAAAGTATTACCTGTGAAGAATTTATCAAGATATGAAACACTTGACTTTTTTTGTGATCCTCCTCCAAAGGTGGAATATCCAGGTAAAAGTTGTGAGATATATAAAGGATTAAGAATACTAGTTAAACGAGGAATTAGTCAAAAAGGATTGCCTTTAAAATATCAGATTATGTCGAGGATTGTAAAAGAGGATTTTTGTTATACTAATTCTATCAATAGTCTAAAATTACAACATAGGAGCATGGAAACTTATTTATTAATTCAAGGTATATTATGGTCATCATTTATAAGATACTATTTCTTTCTTACATCTTCCAATTGGGGGTTATGGCATTATGAAATTCATTTAGAGGAGTTATTTCAACTCCCTGTAATTTTAGATGTAAACAAAAGTGAAGCTAAGAAAGTAATATCTATTGTTAGCAAAATTCGTGATTACCGTCTTTCAGAATCAAAACGTAGTAAACTTGAAAAAGATCTTGACGAGGCAGTTTTTGATCTTTACGAATTTTCTGAGGAACAACGAGACTTGATTTTTGATTGTTGTGAGGTCACAATACCGTTTTTTTATAAACCATATATTAGTTTAGGTATTGAATCCGCATGCACGAAAGATGTTGATATTTCATGGATAAAGACCTATGCTGAGTTATTTTCTAAGCGTTGGTTGCCCTATCTGGAGGATGACGAAGTTTTACGAGCTATTGTACATATTGGAGCTTCAGCGAATTTGCTTGCTCTGGAGTTTTATCCTGCTGATTTAAGCGAAGCTTGGAAATTAGCACCTAAAGAAGATTCATGGAGCGACTATCTGCAAAAAATAGGTGATTCTTTACCTCGAGAAATGGGAACATCGCAGATACTTTTAGAAGGAATTGTTCAAGTGGTTACTGACACGTCCATAATTATTATAAAACGGAACCAAAAACGTTTTTGGACTCGCAGCCTTGCTCGTGAAGATGCAGAATCTACTTTAAGCATTAGAATGTTTAATACAATGCCTGTAAAGGAAGACACTAAATAATGTCACCTAATAAGCTAAAGACATTGGCAAGATTCCCTGCATTATGGACAAGACATGACAAGGTATATTGTTCAATTTTCAGAAAAGCATTACAGCGTTTAGAAATACATGCTGATAGTGATGAAAACGAAATATCAGAATCTCTATGCCCGATATTGCAACGAGTCTGTTTTGAAATGGAGTGCGAAATTCAACCTCCTGAATGGGAAAAACCAATAGCACCTGTAACAGAAGATGAGCTAACAGGAGGAAAGAAAAGCAAAAAGCCTGATTTTACCTGTAACATTTTAAATAGCAATGCAACCGACTCATCTTTATATTGCATACCTTTTCATGTTGAATGTAAACGATTAGGGCGACGAAAGGGTTCTTGGAATTTTAATAAAAATTACATTCATAATGGTATAAATCGATTCGATTCACATAGTCATCGATATGGAAAACGAGCTTCATCAGGTATGATGATTGGCTACATTATCAATATGGAGCCTGATGAAATATTAGATTCTGTAAATAATTATATGCCAGATTACATCCCCAAACTAAATTTTAATTTCTCAGAGAAGGTTGTTTCTTGTAATCAGAATTTTGAACGTAAATATATTGAACCAAAGCAATTCACACTAACACATATCTGGAGTGACTTTAGAAAATAAATCAACAATCAAACTCGTTAGTACGACTGATATCACAACATTTTTTATGCAATAGATATGCAACTGCTTCCCTTATGTTCTTCCCAATGAAACCCTAATGATTGTGTTTAACTTCACATTGAGGATGATAACCTCGCTATTTTCATGCAAATCTGACATATAGATGTATGATTTGCATGGTTTTCTTGTCAGAATAGAGGGGATTAATCATATTTACCATGAGGTGCAAAATGATAAAGAGAGCGATTACTGAGCTGACTGTAAAACTGGTTGATCAGTATCAGGTATTGTCAATATCCGCTCCTCGTGAGTCTGGAAAGATAACTTTGGCAAAATCAATATTTCCTGAATTTGAATATGTGAATCAGGAACATCCCGCCGAAGGCGACTTTACCTTACTAATCCTCAGGGATTTTAAAAAATGTTTCGATAGATCGATTATTGATGAATTCCAAGGACTTCTCGAACTAACTTCATCTGTAAAGTTACATGTGGAATAATGGAAGAAATAAAAGAAGATGCCCGAATTGAGTTTGAGAAATTGAATGAAGGATGGAAGGAAGAAGATATTCATTATTATTAAAAGTCTTAAATTCATTAGTTAATATAATTTAGCCACATTAATTAGAATTACATTTTTCTTTTTTATTGACAATATAATTTGCCTGAGTTTTAAGACACAAAAGTTGAATAAAGGATAACTATAAATTATGATTGCAAAATCAATATTATTAATTTTGAGGTCAATGGGGATGATTACAATATTGATCATCATAGGATCTGTTATCACTTATGCGATATATGATAAAAATACAACAGTCTTGTTTTTAAATTCCAGTGTCTTTAAATTTAATGGAATACTTGTTGGAGGATTTGGATATGGTTTAATGTTTTTTATTATATCCCAGGGTAAATCAATTTTGGTAAAACTAATAAATATAGTCGATATTAATGAAAACAATGAGCACTATATTGCGAATCAGTTCACTAAATTGGTTTCCTGGAAAAGATATTTTTTATTAAGCTTTGTTGTCTTTATTATAGGTGGCTATTTTTTATGGAATTGCGGCTATCCTATGGATGGATTTCCTAAAATGTATTTAGCCTTTTTTTCTTGCACAATTTACTTTGTTGCTTCATTTATCTTATTTTTCTTTATCTCAATCATTATCTTTTTTATGAAACTTGATCTTTTTAGCGAAAAAGTTAAAATGAAAAAGAATTTTTATCAAATAGATTTAAATAGCTTTAATATGTTTTTTATTATAACCTCAACGATTGGAGTGTTTGCGATTTATCTAGGATTTAGAGGGACACTTTCCGCTAATTTTTTATCGGATAATATTTTTTTTAAGAAAATGCTTATTCTGCCTATATTTTTATATTTACCTGTAACATTGATCTATAGTTTTTATCCTCGTTATATCCTGAAAAAAGTCAATGATCATGCGATAATTGATCGGATAAAAGAACTTGATAATATATATCACAAAGAAGTAAGCAAAGAGAAAAGTATTAAGTCTAGACTTAAATTTGAGAAAATGTTACTTGAATTAAAGGAAAGAATTTATATGGAATCAAAACAATTTCCTATAATAAGTATTAAAGATTCCTTTTCAATTTTTATTCTAATTATAATGCTATTACAATTTATTGTAAGTAATGATCCGGCAATAAAAGAATACGTAAAATACTTATTTAATTGATAAAAGATTTAAGAAGATTTTTTACTAAATAATTATCCTTCCTAATAATTTTAAGAATTTGTTTCTGAGAAATTATTTCTTTTATATCTAATCTACCAAAAATTATGTTATAAACAAGTTTATTGTCTAAATAACTCATTTGATTTACAAATTTACCGAATTGATCTGAATTCCAATTTAAAACATCATTAAACAGATTAAGCTGAAAATTTCTTGATAAATGATTCAAATAGGGATTTTTGAGTTTACGAAGATCGTTAAACTTATTCTCCATGACAATATTTTTTAATTTATGGGCGACATATTTATAGCAATAAAGCATTACAGTTAGACCTGTAGCTGAGGTAGCAGGAGTATATTGTCCAGATTCTCCGAAAAAGAATATTCTATTTAGAAAACGTTTCCTTAATCGTCCAATAGGTATAATTCCACCGGTAAACTTACCATTATCATTTTCGTGATCAAAATAAGAGCTTATGTGAGATTTGTTGATGATAAAATCAAAATTGCTTTTGATATTACTATTTGATGGAATATATCTGGAACTGCTTATTATAGAAGTGTATGCCTCATTATTCTTAGTTGGAAATACTTCTAAATATGATGATGTTTTTTCTAGCAATATATTATATAATCCTATTGGATTAATTTTTTTCTTAAGTTTCATAATTTTACCATACATTAAATAGTATCCCTTTATATCAATTATGCCTTTTGAGTTTACTATAGGTGAGGAAAATCCCATACAATCAATTAACAATTTTGCTGAATACTGCATATCATTTGCTTTTACAATAATGTCAATTTGTGTTGTGATATATGAATAAAATCTGACGTCAGTTATTATAGTTGAATTATTTGATTCAATATTGTTAACTAAAAATTTTATTAGTTTGCCCGTATCCCACAATAAATAATCTCCTTTACAAGAATACTTAACGTTGTCATAAGAAATAAAATCCATAGAGTCATATTTTTCATCAATGCAGTTAGTTAGTTCGGGACTTTGATGAACACAGTTCTTATCAGTTAACCAATATTTATTTTGGGGTATGCTTTCTTCTTTTTCGAGAACTAAAACAGATAATTCCTTAGAAAGTTCACTAGCAAGCAATAAGCCTGAAATTCCAGCACCTAATATTATAATGTCAAAATGCCCCTGTGAATTACTCATAATTTATAGTTATCCTTTATTCAA
>CAYWGU010000119.1:0-8055 GCA_964457975.1 uncultured Spirochaetaceae bacterium
TAATAAAAGAATATATAAAAAGAAATATTACAACATACATTGATGGTGGTTATAACTTAATCGACGTAAGATCAGCAGCAACTGCTATAGTTAATCTTGCAATTGATGACAAACTGAAGAACAAAGAATATTTATTAACAGGTAACTATATAAGCATCAAAAATCTATTTGATACATTATCTGATGTAATTAACATAAAAAGCCCTACAATAACCCTTCCAATGTGGCTTCTTAAAATACTAAATCCAGCAACTTCAATTTTCTATAAACTAAAGAAGATGCCTTCTCTTTATTGCAACTATTCTTTAAAAACTCTTACAAAAAAAATTGAATTTAACAATGGTGAAGCAATACAAGATTTAGGACTAAATATATTTCCTATTAAAAAGACAATTATAGATACAGTTGATTTTTATAGAAAAAATAATTTTTTACTTTGATAAAATAATTCACCTCAATAAAAAAAACGGACTGGCTCTTGCTAACTGCAAAAAACAATCCGTTTGTTAACCTAATTAATAGGTTCTAATAAAAAAACTCGTACAAAGAATTCTTAAAGTACATATGGTACCTTTAGATTATGACTTTGATAGACAATAAAGGTTTCAACGTCTGCAACTTGGTCAACTTTTTCTAATTCATTCTTAAAGAAAGCCAAAAGAGTTATTCCATCTTCTTCATTCAATATAAGTTGAACCATTAAATCATATCGCCCTGTAACTACTGCTACACTTACTACACCACGTAATTTAGAAAATTCAATTGCTTTGGTATCTAAATCAAGAGTATTTAATTTTACACCCATCATAACCACCTGCAAACCAGGAATTAATTCAGGATCCACAAGACCTGTTACAGAAAGAATTCCTTCATCAATGAGTTTATTAACTCTTGATCTAACAGTGTTCTCTGTGATACCTTGCTTTTCAGCTATTGCACTAAATGGTTTTCTACCATCTATTAATTCTCTAATAATTTCTTTATTTGTATCGTCTACTTTATTAATCATACTCTAGCCATTCTTCCTTTCAAATTCTTTCATGAACTCAGTTAGAGCTTTAACATCTTCGACAGGACATGAGTTATATATACTAGCTCTAAGACCACCTACACTTCTGTGCCCCTTTAATCCTAACATATCATTTTCAGTAGCTTCAACTAAGAATTTCTTGTCAAGCTCTTCGTTCTGCATTTTAAATACAACATTCATCTTGGATCTATAGTTTTTATCTACAGGAGCATTCCAGAAATCAGAACCATCAAGTACATCATATACCATTTTGCTCTTCAATGTAGCTCTTTCCTTCATTCCTTGAGCGCCACCATGTTTCTTAATCCATTCAAGAACAAGTTGAACACCCCAGATGGAGAAAACAGGAGGAGTATTAAATAAACCATCACCCTTAGCATGCTTTGAATAATCTAAATAATTTGTTAATGGAGAGTTCTGTTTTTTCAACAAAGATTTCTTCATTATAATAACTGTAGCACCAGCAGGTCCTAAATTCTTTTGAACGCCACCATAAATCATGTCAAATTTATTTACATCAACAGGACGTGATAAGAAGTCAGAAGACATGTCAGCGATTAATGGAGTATCACCAGTATCAGGGAAGTCCTGCCATTCAACACCACCAATTGTTTCATTGGAACATAAATATAGGTATGAAGAATTTTTAGACGGTTTAACTGTCTTTGGATCAGGTAAAGTAGTAAACTTAGAATCTGTTCCATCAAAATAATAGTTAACATCACCAATTATTTCTGCATCTGCTCCAGCTTTATTTGCCCAAGTACCACTCTTTATATAGTCTGCACAAGTTCCAGGTTTTAAAAAATTCATTGGAATCATTGAGAATTGAAGAGTTGCACCACCACCTAGGAAGTAAATATCATAATCACTGCTAATACCAAGTAATTCTCTAAAGGAAGTAAGACATTTATTGTACATACCTTCAAACATAGGACCACGATGACTTGTTTCAATCATTGATTGACCGTTACCTTGGTATTCTCTCATTTGGTCTGCTAGTTCATCAAGTACTTCTGGTGGAAGAACAGATGGACCTGCAAAAAAGTTAAGCTTGCGTTCACTCATTTTATAGATCTCCTTTTAATTCATCAATAATACTAAAAGCTTCATCACCAATACGAAGAAGATTTTCTTCTGTATTTGCACCTGTATGTGGTGTTAAAATAACTTTATCATTTTTAAGTATAGGATAATCTTGAGATGGAGGATCACTTGGATATACATCAGCACAGTAAAGTGCAACTTTCCCTTCATTCAAGGCTGTATTCATATCATTTGCATCTACAACCAAACCACGACAAGTGTTGATAACAACAGGTGTTTTGTTGAAATTAGAAAACATTTTAGCATTGAACATGCCCTGTGTTTCAGGTGTTAGTGGAGTATGAATTGATATATAATCTGCATCGGCTACAGCATCTTCTAACCTTTCAATTAATCTAGCTTTATCTGATTTTTTTACAAACTTATCATAAGCTACAACATTCATACCAAAAGCCTTAGCTCTTACTGCAACTTCTTGAGCAATATGACCAATTCCTACCAAACATAAAGTTTTTCCGTATAATTCAGTTCTCTTAATCTCTTTCTTTAACCACTTACCTTCTTTCATACTATTATGATATTCAATTAGGTGTGAAGGAGCTGCAATCATAAGAGCCATTGCAAGTTCTGCAACTGCAACAGATGAAGCGTTTGGAGTATTTCTAACAGCAATTCCCTTAGATTCAGCATACTCTTTATCAATATTATCAATACCAACACCACCACGAATAATTAATTTTAAGTTTGGAGCACCATCGATATATTCTTTTGTGCATTTTGTTTTACTACGAACTAAAACAACATTAGCTTCACTAAGCCTTGATTTATCATTCGTAACATCACCAAAAGCTGATAGCTTTCCAGCTAATGAAGAATCGAATGCATCTGAAATAAGAATCAACATAAAAAAACCTCTTTTTTCTTAAATTTTTATAATTTCTTAGAAATTATTATGTAAAAGAATAAACGTAATTTGTGATTTTGTCAATTTTTTTTTATTTTTTTTTGGATATACGTAATATTATTAATATTAATTACTAGATATATTATTTATGAACATAAATTTAGGGAAATATTTCTAAAAAGACTAAATAAAACCGTCGAATAGATCGACGGTTTATTAGCTTAGTAAGATTTCGCAGCGTGAAGCTTTCTAGCTTTCTTTAATTGCTTACGAACATCAGCCTTTTTCTTTCTGTTAAGAATGGTGGATGGCTTTTCGAAATATTCTCTTTTCTTGAACTCTCGAATAATACCTTCTTTTTCTACCATGCGTTTGAAACGTTTGATAGATTTCTCTAAAGGTTCGTTATCATCAACTTTTATATATGCCATTTAAAATCACCTCCTTTCCTTTATTAAGACATCGGATTATTTTTATTTTATTATTCAACTGCAGCTGCAGTTAACAGTCGTAATATAGTGAAAATTTCAATCAATTACAAGTACTTTCACAAATATAATTAGTTAATTCCACTTTGCTTAATATCTATGATTGTTAGCTGTATTGTATCTTGATTATTGAAGTAATTTCTACCAAGTCTAAATACACAATCAATGACAGTATTTTTATCAAATGTTTTACCTACTTGATCCCCACCATTCCAATAAATACATGGCCAAGAATAAGTTCCGTAAGAAATTGTCAATCGTACATTTCTTGAATCACTCTTTCCTCCATTGATATATTGATAGTCCAGAACTGTTGCACCTTGAATTTGAAAAACAATTGGATTGTTTGCCTGCCCATAAGGCTCAAACTTCTCACAAATCCTAATTAAATCAGGATTCATATATTCCTCTGGGATTGTACAATCAATATCAACACTATCTACTTCTTCTTCCACACAATCCATATAGTCCAATACATCTTCCATCTTTGTAATCAAATTGTTCACATTGGATTTTTTAATGGAAAATCCACCAGCATTAGCATGACCACCAAATGTTTCAAGTATATCGTTAAATTTTTCAAAAAATGGTAATATATTGAAACCTTTTTGAGATCTCATTGAACCTGATAGCAAATCACCATCATCGGAAGAAGCAATAACCATTGCCGGCACTTTATATTGTGCTAATAGTCTTGATGCCATCAAGCCTGTTATTCCTCTATAGACTTCTGTTTTATGAACAAGAACCATCTTCGATCCAAATTTCTCACAAGAAGATTTTGCTTCACCTTGCATTTTTGACCAAGCTTCCGAGCCTATTTTCTTTCTTTGTTTGTTAAAATTAAGAAGTACTGCTGATTTAGCTTCAATATCATCATTCTCTTTTGCAAGTAACATATCTATTGCAACTGATGGTTGACCAAGTCTACCTGCAGAATTCAATAATGGCGATATATTCCAACCTATATTGGTTGTTGTGAGGCTCTTTCCTAGTAGATTATTTGCACTAAGAAGTGGTAATAGACTCTTTCTTGGACAGGTTGAAAGTGTTTTCAATCCGCGTTTAAGAAGAATTCTATTTTCATCAACCATTGGCATCAAATCAGCCACAGTTCCAATTGCAACCAAATCTAATATCTTATCATACTCCGTTGAAAGTTGTGCATGACTTATCAAGAATATTGAATTAAAAATTCCAATCAAAACATCTAGTTCATCTTTTTCAAATAAACTATATCTACCTGTATGAGAGATACTAGCCAATGCATATAAACTCTTGCCTTTGATGGATGGAATTGTTTTATCAAGTTTTTCTCTTATATCCTGTAAAAACAAATCAACATTTGACCCAAAAGCTCTTTGCAACTGCTTTTTCTCAATTTCTTCATCTAAGACAAAAATAGGAAGACTACAATTTAAAAACTCTAAGATCTGACTTTGTTCTTTTTTAACAAGACCTGGGTTCAACTCTTCAATCCTTCTATCAATAACCATGAAGTTACGCATCTTTGTTGCCTGAATAATTACTGTATCATTTCCAGGTTGTGCATGAAGAAGAATAAAATCCTCATTGTATAATTCAGTTTCACTAAATCTTAAAGCCCAAATAGTTTTTGCAACGACACCACATCCGGCTAAATGAGGAAAAGGATAAGTTGTTCCAGCTTTCTTTGGATCAACTATTGCATAGGCATCAGGAATTTCAACACCACTTAAATGATGGTCCAAAACAATTGTATCAATTCCTAATCTATTTGCTTCTTTAATTTCTTCAATCTCACTAATACCACAGTCTACTGTTATTAATAAGGTTACACCTTCTTCATGGGCTTTTTGAACCTTTTCAACTGTCATCCCATAAGGGTCCTCCCCATCTGGAACAGTATAAGATACAGAGAGTCCTCTCTCTTCTAATTCGGTTTGAAGAAGAACAGTACTGGTAATACCATCAACATCCCTATCTCCAAATATTTTAACCTTTTCGCCTTCCTTTTCAGCAGCCTTGATTCTATCAACAACTTCTTCCATATCCTCAAACTCAAAGGGACTATGTAAATACAACAATTCATTTTCAAGATAGTACTTCACCTTGTCTCTTTCTACTATTCCACGACGCGCCAAAATAGAACATGTCAACATATCCATCTTATAGCGCTTGTGAAGCTTCATTACCTCATCTGGCTCTACTTTTTTTTTCGTCCAATTCATATATTTCCTTCATTTTTTTATTATACTATTTTATTTGAAAGCACTAAGAGATTTAAAAGGGTATCCCATGACAACTGTAGCCCAACTTATCATGTAGCTTTTAATTCTTATTCTTGTACTCTCATTCAATCTTACAGAAAGAGCCTCTTCAAAATCCATCTCAAGTGTATAAGAAAGATATTTTCTAGCTTTTGGTTGTAAAATTAAATTTGGAATTTTCTCACAGTCCTGGCAACAAGCCATATTTAATGTATGAGAAAAATTCAACACTTCATCATCTTTATATATTCTATTACAAGAAGGACATCGTTGAAAGGATTCAAACAACCCATGCTCTTTGATTGTTCTAAGTAAAAATTGAATTACTATTATATCCTTCTCAAAAGATTTATCTTCGAGAAAATCAAGCGCTCTTGCTATCAATTGATATGTATTTGCCATATCATCATTGCTCGTTCTAATAATAAACTCAATCATAAGTGTTGCATCTATTATAGCCTCATAGTCTTCTCTTATTCCATCATGAGGGCTTATAAGATTGACATCTTTTAACGAATATTGCTTTTTAATCGGATTATTATATAAAAAAAACAGTCCTTCCTGAAATTGATAAGCCTTAGGAGCAGTTTTAGAAGTCCTAGCCCTAAAAGCTCTAACTTCAAAAATACCATCATCAACAGTTAATAAAGTAAGATTTCTATTGCTATCGCCATCTTTGCGAGTTTTTAAGACTATTGCTTGAACACTACTATTTCGTTCCATCTATACTCCTATGATAAAAGTAGAACATACCCAAAGTATAGTCAATAAAGTTCTACTTTTATAAATTAATTATGGAATATTACTTTTTTTTATGTTATTCTAGAAGATGTTATGAAAATTACAAAAGCTTTAATAATGCTTATTGCATTAATCTTTATATATATATCTCCAATTTTTTCATTAAGCATATTGGATAAACCTTTAACAGATCCTTTTGAAAGTGAAGTTGAACTTAAAAACTTTGATAGATTAGACCACTTAAGTGATGCAGATAATCAATACCTAGATAACAGTTCAATATCCCTGCTAACAAAAGATCCAGGAAAAGATATATATAGCTGGTTTGGTCATACATCAATACTTATTGAAACACCCCAGTCGTCCATTATTTATGATTATGGAGTATTTAGTTTTGATAGTGATAATTTCTACACAAACTTCCTACAAGGAAAAATGTATTATCTTTTATATGTATCTTATTTAGATCAAAGTTTAACAATATCAAAATCACAAGAAAGATCAGTTGATATAATAAAACTTGAAATCAACAATGAACAAAAAGCATCAATAATCAATTTTTTAAACTATAACAGTCAAGATAGTAATAGGACGTATCTTTATGACTTCTACAAAGATAATTGTGCAACACGAATTCGAGATATATTTAATTGGATAACAGAGGATGATTTTAAAACATGGGCTCAAAACAAGAAGAGCACTGGAACATTTAGAGAGCTAGCAAACAGATCCCTTTCTAAAAACCCTTTAATATTTTGGTGTTTAAATTCCCTTCAGGGTCAAGCTGCGGATGAGGTAGGTTCTGTTTGGGATGATATGTATCTTCCAACTCACTTACAGATGGCTGTAAGGAATTATGAAAAACTAGGAAATACAGAATTAAGTTTATATAAAAGTGAAATTGCTCCACCACCCGTTGAAAATGAAAACAACAATCATATTTTGTTATATTCAATATTCTCTTTAATTATTTCTTTAGTAGCTCTTGCCTTTAAGAGAGCAAAACAAATTAGAAATTCTAAAATTTATGGCATCTTCAATATAATAATACTTAGCTTTCTTTTGATTATAACAAGTGCTATATTTTTCCTAAGTTTCTTTAGTAGCATAAATGCTGCTTGGTACAATGAAAACTTGGTATTCTTAAATCCTTTAACTATTATTATGATGATGATTTTGGCTATACGGATTCTCAGCAAGAAAAAAGAGCCTCTAAAAAAGATCATTCAATTTGAAAGAGGTTCTAGGTGGTATGCACATATAATATTTGTCCTATTCATTTTAAAACTAATATTTAGTGCAACATTATTTCAAAACAACCTTAACATCATGCTTCCTATATGGATTTATTTCATTACACAGGGAACAATGTTGAGATCAAAAAAGTAGGAACAATGGTAGAAAACATCATTAAAAATCATTTTTTTATATTATTTATTGCATCCTTTTTCTTGGGACTTGATAAAGGTGGTTTAAAAACACTTCTAGTCGTATGCATGTATTTTTTAACTATGATAGTAGATTCTAAATATATGTTATCAATTTTAGCACCTATAATGTTCATTGGAGATATCATTCCAATTTATATTTATCGAG
>CAYWGU010000120.1:0-7995 GCA_964457975.1 uncultured Spirochaetaceae bacterium
GGAAGAAGATTGTGATGGTATGTGTTGGAAGTATTTAATTGAAGAAGAAAACTTCGTTCCAGATTTAGTTGTTTCAACAGAACCTACAACATGTCAACTATACAGAGGTCATAGAGGCCGTATGGAAATTAGAGTTATCCTTCGTGGTATTTCTTGTCATGGTAGTGCTCCAGAAAGAGGCGTTAGTGCTTCATATAAAGCAGCTCGTGCAGCTCTTGCTATTGAACAACTTAACAAAGACCTACAACCAGATGATGATAACTTCTTAGGTAAAGGTACAATCACTGTATCACAAATGGATGTAAGAGGTCCATCTCAATGTGCAGTTACTGATTACGCAATGTTGTATTGTGATAGACGTTTAACTTGGGGCGAAGATGCAGATCTAGCTATCGCTCAAGTTAAAGAATATATTTCAAAAGCAACTGGTGATAAAGTTGAAGATATCGAAGTTGAAATGCCTAACTATGAAAAACTTGGTTGGACTAAGAAAGAATATAGTCAAGAATTATACTTTCCAACATGGAAGATTCCTGAAGATCATATGCTAGTACAATCTGGTGTTGATGCTTATTCTAAATTATTTGGTAAGAAACCAAATATTGACAAATGGACTTTCTCAACAAACTGTGTAGCAACTACCGGTCGTCATAAGATTCCTGCAATCGGATTTGGCCCTGGTGATGAAAACCAAGCTCATGCTCCTAACGAAATTACTCGTGTTAAGGATCTTGAAATTTGTGCTGCATTCTATGCAATGCTTCCTTATAGCCTAGAAAAATAATCCAATAAATTATTTTATGGTAATAAGCCTTCCGAAAGGAAGGCTTTTGTTAATTAAAAATCGTTAGAATAATTTTATCCATTCCAGTCTATCTATTTACATTATTGCTTCTGAGTAAATCAGTTTTAGACTAATGACTACATGACTAAATTATTATATAATTCTTTACTGTATAGAGTATTGTTCATACTTTTGTATTAACTTATACTTAGATTTTAACAGCAATAATAAAAAAACATAAGAACCTTTATTGGAAAGTTGTTTGATAATTCTTGCTAATTTGTATACTTCTTATTACTTTTATAAAAGAAGAAGCATTCAAGAGTTGAAAATAAGAGTTATCTTTTAATTTTTTCTCTTATTTGATTAAAAAAGAAAGATTTTAAATATTACTTCAAATAAATCAAGAATGCCTCATTATATTATTAAAAATATGATGGATAACTTAAAAGAAATAGTACTTATTTACATATTACGCAACTTTTTATTTCGAAACTGAACTGTAACTAAAAAAAATACACATAAAAAATATTGCGAAAGTGATGAAAATAGATTATTATATAATTGAAAATATTCTAGAGTGATAAATTAGATTTACATTATAGAAAACATTTTGTTTAGGTAAACGAAAAACATTCAAATCATAAGGTGATTTGGTGTTGGAAACACCGACAGATTTGTTCTTACAAATTATAGGAGGTAAAATAAAATGTCAGAAAAAATTCTATTGAAAGATATTCTCTGTCTAAGGTATGACTTTGATACACCATCCGTTAGTGGTGCAGATATGCTAATTGAAGGTGGCATAATTAAAAAGATATCAGAAGAGGGTAATTTAAAACCAGATAGCTCTACAAGAGTTATTGATTGTAGCAAGCACACTGTAATTCCAGGTCTTGTTAATACTCATCATCATTTCTATCAAACATTGACAAGAAACCTTCCAGCAGTTCAAGATGCTGAGCTATTTGATTGGCTTATTTATCTTTATGAAATATGGAAAGGAATAGATGATGAAGCAGTATCAATAAGTAGTACTTTAGCTATGGCTGAATTGTTAAAAACTGGATGTACAGCAACAACTGATCATCATTATCTTTATCCAAGAGGTTTTGGTGGAGATTTGATGGGGCTTCAATTTGAAGCAGCTGATAAACTTGGAATGAGGTTTTCCCCAACACGTGGATCAATGAGTCTATCTAAAAAAGATGGTGGACTTCCACCTGATAGTGTTGTTCAAACAGACGAAGAAATACTTGCAGATAGCGAGAGATGCATAAAGAAATACCACCAACCTGGTAATTCAATGCATAAGATAGTACTTGCTCCTTGCTCACCATTCTCAGTAACAAAAGAATTGATGACACAAACAAGTCGACTTGCAAGAAAATATGGTGTAAGACTTCATACTCATCTATGTGAAACATTTGATGAAAATGATTTCTGTCTTAAAATGTATGGTAAAAGACCACTTGATTTGATGAGTGAATGTGAGATGGTAGGTCCTGATGTATTCTTTGCTCATGGTATTCATTTTAATGATGAAGAGTTAAAAGAATTACAGAGAACAGGATGTAGCATTGCTCATTGTCCATCAAGCAATATGAGATTAGGATCTGGAATTTGCCGGGTCAAAGATATGCTTGAATTAGGCATAAATGTTGGAATTGCAGTTGATGGTTCTGCCTCAAATGACAGCTCTGATATGCTTGGGGAATTAAGAGAAGCATTATTACTTCAAAGAGTAAAATATGGTGCTGATGCTCTAACTGCTGATTCAGTATTTAAAATGGGTACGATAAATGGTGCTAAAATGCTAGGTTTTGAAAATACAGGAAAACTTAGAGAAGGATGGAATGCAGATATGGCAATATTTGATGTATCAACAATTCCATATGCTGGATCTCATAGTGATAATTCAGCTTCTCTATTATTCTGTGGAACAGATCACAATACTGCATATACCATAGTTAATGGTAAGGTTGTAGTAGATGAGGGTCAACTAGTAGGTTATGACGAAGTAGAACTTGCAGCCAAAGCTAGATTGGTTAGCAAGAGATTATTAACAAAAGCTGGAGTTGTAGAATAATGATAAATAATTACAAAATAGTTAAAGATGTTAAAGAAGCATTAACTTATAAAAAAGACAATCCTGAAGCAGCTTTTTATGCTGGTGGTACAGAAATTAATAGATTGAAATCAGCTGTAAAAGTAGTAGATGCTATTTCTCTTGAAGGTTTGGGCTTAGATAAAATTGAAGAAGTAAAAGAAGGCGTTAAAATTGGTGCTTGTGTTACCTTGCAGCAATTGGTTGAATCCGCTTTAATTCCATCATATTTAAAAGAATCTGCTATGTATTGTGCCTCTCGTATTGTTCGAGATATGGCTACAATAGGTGGTAATTTAGCACTAGGTGCTGATGATTCATATTTGATGCCAATTCTTCTTGCAGCAAAAGCACGATTGCTTACAAAAGGTTTGACAGAGAAAGGTGTATTTACCGAAGATAATATTCCAATTCGTGAATATCACATGTATCATAAAGAATTTAGTAGCACCTTACTTGAAGCAATTGTGCTTCCAAAAGAAGATAGAGTTGTTTTATCAAGACGCTTTGCAAAAACTGCTCATGCATCCTCATGCGTAACCGTTTCTTTTGGTGCTAAGAAAGTAGGAAATCTATTAGAAGAAGTTAGAATATTTGCAGCTGTTAAAGGCTCAGGTATCCAAAGATATAAAGATACTGAAAATGCAATGGAAACAGATTCCTTTTCTTCCCCAGAAGATGTTGAATTTGCTATCAGAACTGCAACAGTTGCAGTAGATGATTACACAGCATCAGGTGAGTACAAACGTTATATCACAGGAAATGCTGTTGCTGAAATGTACACAGTAGCTAAAGGGGGCAAATAATGAATAAAGTAGAATGTATAATTAATGGTAAAAAAAACCTTCTTTCTTTTGAAGAGGGCATGAGTTTAAGAGAGGCCCTATTTAATACTGGATTAAACAGTGTAAGAGATAGTGATGATTCAGAAGGATTCGCAGGAACAGATTCTATTTTGGTAGACGATATTCCATGTTATTCTAATTTGATGAGTCCTCTACAAGTTGAAGGAAAAGAACTTAGAACTGCTGAAAGTCTTGGAGATCAAAGAAATTTGAATTTTGTACAAAAAGCAATGATCGATGCAGGTATTGTACAAAGTGCTTATAATTCCCCAGCTGCAGCACTATTGTTGACATGGCTCCTAGAGCATGAAGAAAAACCTTCAAAAGAACAAATTAAGGATATACTAACAAGTATCTTCATTCGTGATGCAGGTTATGAGAACTATTATTTAGCTGTACAACTTGCAACTGAATTAAGAGATTTTGGTGAATATAAAACTGAAATTGCTCCTAAATTTAGAAAACAATTAAAATATGTTGGAACACCTATGGGTAAACTTGATGGTGCACCTCTAGTTGCTGGTGATAAATGTTTTGTAGAAGATAAGGTTTCTGAGCACTCTCATGTAATGATTGTTCTTGGTTCCCCTCATGCAATGGCATACATCACAAGCATTGATACAACAGAAGCTGAAGATTTAGCTGGTGTTGATAAGGTATTTACCTATAAAAACACCTCAAAGGTATTTTATACACATGCAGGACAAGGTTCTCCAGAACCATCTCCACATGATAAGAAATTATTCAACCAAAAAGTAAGAATGGTTGGAGATAGAGTAGCTGCTATTGTTGCAGTTGATTTAGAAACAGCTAAAAAAGCAAGAGATTTAATCAAGGTAGAATATGAAGTATTAAAACCTGTATTGACAGTTGAAGATGCTATGGCTGAGGGTGCTCCTTTGGTTCATAACGGAAAAATTGAATTTGGTGTTGGTGCTCCTGATAACCTCGATGAATTGAATGCAAATTATGACGAGAGAGATGGTAAGATTTATTATCCTTTCCCATTACATGGTGATATCAGACACAATGTTGCATCAGAAGCAAAAGGCGCAATTGGTGATGTTGATAAAGCATTTTCAGAAGCAGATTGCGTAATTGAGAGAACTTACAGAACAAATCAAATTCAATGTACTCCATTAGAACCACATGTTTGTTTTGGTCGAATTGATATGGGAAGAATGATTCTTCACTGTTCAACTCAAGTACCTTTTCATGTAAGAAGAATTGTATCGAATATTTGTGAAATTAGTGAAAATAATGTACGAGTTATAAAAGAAAGAGTTGGTGGTGGATACGGTTCAAAGCAAGATGTTGTAGTAGAAGATCTTGTTGGTTATGCAGTATGGAATACCGGGCTTGATATTTATTTCAGAAATACAAGAGAAGAAGAATTCCTAAGAACTGCTACAAGACATCCAATGAAATTGAAGGTAAAAATTGGTGCAAAAAAAGATGGTACCATTACTGCAATTGATATGGACGTAAAAGCAAATACAGGTTGTTTCGGTAACCATTGTTTGACAGTTCCAATGAATGCTTGCTCAAAAACTCTACCATTGATGAAAGTTGATAATATGAGATTTGATGTAACAACTTACTATACAAACATTGCATCCGTTGGTGCTTATCAAGGATATGGTGCTCCAAAGGGTACTTATGCTTTGATGACAGCAATCGGTGAATTAAGTGCTGAGTTAGGTGTTGATTACAGAACAGTAATTGAAAAGAACCATGTAGAAACTGGATATATGCTAGAAATCCTTAAAGGCCTTGGTGAAGGTAGAGAGGGTACTGTAGTACCAGTTGGATCTTGTGGTCTTGATAAAGCAATCGCACAAGGTTGCCAGATGATTGATTGGGGTAAAAAAGAAAAGACACCTGGTAAAGATTGGAAAGTTGGTAAAGGCTTTGCAATGATTCAGCAGGGTTCAGGCTTACCTGGTATTGATCATGCTAATGCATGGGCAAAGATCATGACAGATGGTTCTGTTAAACTATTTAGTGGCGGTGCAGATTTAGGTACTGGTCTTGATATGGTATGTGCAAAGGTTGTTTGTGAAAACCTTAAAGTTCCAATGGAAAGCTTCAGCATTACCTCAGGTGATACAGATTCATGTACATTTGATACTGGAGCGTATGCTTCAAGTGGTACTTACTTCAGCGGTAACGCAGCACGTCTTGCAGGAGAGGATCTTGCAAAGGCTGTAATAAAAGAAGCAGCCTTCCAGATGAAAGAGGATGAAAAAGATTTATATCTTGATTTCCCTGGAAAGATTGTTTCTAAGAAGACTAAGAGTGAGTTAACATATGCCGTTTTGGCACATGATGCTTTAACAGGAACTGGTAATGGTCAGATTATGGGTAAGGGTTCATTTACAACAGCGATTAACTCAATCCCTTATGGTGCTCATTTTGCTCAAGTTGCTGTTAATGAAAAAACTGGTGAAGTAAAAGTCCAGAAGTTCTATGCATTACAAGATGCTGGTACTCCAATCAATCCAGCTCAAGCACAATGTCAAATGTTTGGTGCAGCATTGAAATCAATTGGTCACTCTCTATATGAGGGAATGATTTATAATAAAGAAGGTAAGGTAATTAATACTACATTATCTGAATATGGTGTTCCAATGATTAATGAAATGCCAGAAGATTTCAAAGCAGTGTTAATTGATATTGATGATGTAGGTGGCCCTTATGGTGCTAAATCAATTAGTGAAATTGCAACCAATGGTGCAGCTCCTGCACTAGCTATAGCAATTCATGATGCAGCAGGCATTTGGATGAGAGAATGGCCTTTTACACCTGAAAAGATTCTTAAGGAATTGGGCACATTAAAATAAATGCAACAAATTGCAACAAAAAACATGGACAATGATGAAATTACATGATATAGTAATTTCATCAAGTTCAACCACTCGGAGGATATTTTCAATATGAAAAAAGACAAAACATTAATCAAAGAAATGATCAACAAATTAGCAACTTTGGATACAAAAAACATGTATCTAAATGATTTCTATCACACCTGGAAAGAAAGCGACGATGAAATCTCAGCTGTATTTGAAGTAGCAGAAATTTTACGTGGCTTACGTGAAAATAACATTTCTACTAAAGTTTTTGACAGTGGTCTTGCTATTTCAGTATTCCGTGATAACTCAACTAGAACAAGATTCTCTTTCACAAGTGCTTGTAATATGTTAGGTTTGGCTGTTCAAGATTTAGATGAAAAGAAAAGTCAGATTGCACATGGTGAAACTGTTCGTGAAACAGCTAATATGATTAGCTTCATGGCAGATGTTATCGGTATTAGAGATGACATGTACATTGGTAAAGGTCATACTTACCAAAAGACTGTTGCTGGAGCAGTACAAGAAGGTTACGAGACTGGTGTTCTAGAACAGAGACCAACTCTTGTTAACCTACAATGTGATATTGATCACCCAACACAATCAATGGCTGATATGCTACACGTAATCAATACATTTGGTGGCGTTGAAAACCTAAAGGGCAAGAAAGTTGCAATGACTTGGGCTTATAGTCCTTCTTATGGTAAACCTTTATCAGTACCTCAAGGTATCATTGGCTTGTTTACTAGATTTGGTATGGACGTTGTTCTAGCTCATCCAGAAGGTTACGATGTAATGCCTGAAGTTGAAGCAGTAGCAACAGCTAATGCTAAAAAATATGGTGGTTCATTCAAGAAAGTTAATTCAATGGATGAAGCTTTCAAAGATGCAGATATTGTATATCCTAAATCATGGGCTCCTTTCTCAATCATGGAAGAAAGAACACAGCTTGTTGGTGATGGTAAATTTGACGAATTAGATGTTCTTGAAAAGAAATGTTTAGCTCAAAATGCTAACTTCAAAGATTGGACATGTACTGAAGAATTAATGAAGACAACTAAAGCTGGCGAAGCATTATACATGCATTGTCTACCAGCTGATATTTCTGGTTTATCTTGTAAAGAAGGCGAAGTTGAAGCATCAGTATTTGATCGTTATATCGAACCTCTTTATAAAGAAGCTAGTTTCAAACCTTATATCATCGCAGCTATGATTTTCTTAGCAAAATTTGAAGATCCAAGTGCTAAACTTGATGAATTAATGGCTGATTCTAAAAAAAGAATTAAATAATTAATTAGTTCACCTACCTAATATTTTGTATATAACCAGCAATTTGTAATTGGATTGCTGGTTTTTTATTTTCTTTACTTTCTTTCATCCTGTAAAAGGTTTATATTAAAGATACATTAA
>CAYWGU010000121.1:0-7987 GCA_964457975.1 uncultured Spirochaetaceae bacterium
ATCACACCTTTTTTTGAATCAAATGGGGGGTATGAAGCTCACTATTTAATTATAGTTATAAAACTATCGTACTATTAATTTTGTTGGAATTCTCTTTTCTGAAAAAGGTTCACCATTAGTCTTTTTTATTCTACCTAAAAGAGTTAGAACAACTGTACTAGCTATGTTTGTCCAATCTTGATCAATAGCACAGATGCTTTTGTACGTAAGTGGTAACCAAACCGTATCATCAAAGCAAACTACATCAACTTCTTCTGGAACTTTTATATTATGCTCTTTTAAATAATTTATAACACCGATAGAGGTTATATCATTACCACAAAAAATTGTCTTTACTCTTTTATTCTCAACAAAATCTTTTGCGATATCATAACATTCTCCAAATTTTAATTCTTTAAAAGTTTTATTATGAATACTACCAAATTCTACAAGTTCATCATAAAAAGGAATTCCTTTTTGTAGTATTGCGGATCGGAATCCTTCAAACCTTTCATTCATAGTTATATCAAAATGGGATCCGATAAATCCTAATCTAGTATTCCCTCTGTCTAGTAATATTGAGGTTCCCTCAAAAGCGCCTTGAAAATTTGTCGACATTACAGAGTCTCTGTGAAAGCCTAATGGTTTTCTATCAAAAAAAACTACAGGACATTTATCTCCAATTATTTGGTTCATATAACTACAATCACTATCAACAGGAGCAATTATCAGACCATCAATATTTCTCAAAACTAGGCTTTTTATATTTTCACGCTCTCTGTTTTTATCTTCCTTAGAGTTTAAATAAATTAATTGATATCCTTCGGTTCTAAGTTCTTCTTCCATTGTCAAACCGATATCAAGAAAAAAGCTTGATAAATGAGCAACTATACAACCTATCATTTTAGAGTTACCACTTCTTAAAGTTTGTGCGATTGGATTTACATTATAATTTAATTTTTTTATAGCAATTAATACTTTTGCTTCTGTTTCAGGATTAACATTTCTTGTTTTGTTAATAACATGAGAAACTGTAGAAGTTGATACTTTTGCAAGTTGTGCAACATCCTTTATAGAAACTCCCATAATTAATAACCTCCTATTTTCACGTAATAAACGTTTACTTATTATTAATATTATACTTATATAATATTGTCAATAATAAAACCAATGATTATTAATAAAAGATAAAATCATCTTTTTAATGGTTAAAATGGGCAATATAAAAAAAAGCAAAAAAAAGTTGACAAAATGGAAAAACTATATTAATCTTATCGAAAGGATTGCGCAAACGTTTCGATAGAATTTACTTTAATTTGTAAATAGTAGAAAGGTTTCGCCAAACAAAAGGATGATTTTATTCTATGTATGGAATAGGAACATAAAACAATTAGAAAAAACGGAGGATTTATCAGATGAAAAAAAGTATTATTTTTATTTTTTTAAGCTTAGTGATTACAGTGGGTGCTTTTGCAAACGGACAAACCGAAACTGCTGTGAAAGATGATGGAATTATGAAAGTTGGTCTTACAGTTCAAGATCTAACAAACCAGGTTTGGGCTTCAAGAGCTATAGCTTTAGAAAAAGTAATAGAAGCAAATGGTGGAGAATTTACTTATGTTGGTTGTAGTAGTAATGCAACTACACAAATAAGCCAAATTGAAAACTTGGTTTCAAGTGGTATTGATATTCTTATGGTTCATCCAGCAGAAAAATCATCAATTGATTCAGAATTGAAATTTATTAAATCAAGTAATCCAGATTTAAAAGTTTTTGTTTATGACGAAGAACTTGAAAATGCAGATATGTGCTTTTTAGCTGATAACTATGATTGTGGTTACATGATTGGAACAACAGCTGCAGAATGGATTAATGAAAAACTTGATGGCACAACAGAAGTTGCTGTTATTGGATGGCCTCAAATTGAAGTTTTACTTGAAAGAGAGAATGGTATTAAAGACGCTATTAAAGATTTAGCTCCAAACGCTAAAATTGTTGCAACTGGTGCTGCTATTAATAATGTTGATGGAATGGCTCTAGCAGAAAACTTCTTACAAGCTAATCCAAATATTAAAGTTATTGCATCGATTGGTGGTAATTCCTCTGTTGGTGCTAATGAAGCTGTTAAAGCAGCTGGTAAATTAACACCAGATTTTGGTATTTTTGCTTCTGATGCTACTGATGGTGAATTAGCTGCAATGGCTAACAATGAAGCTTGTCGTTCAAGTATTATGTATACAGGAACATCTGATGAAGTTGCTGTAATTATCTATGATTGGTTAACTCAACTTTACACTAACGGTTCTTATGAAAAAAATGTTTATCATACATTCGTTCCTGTAAATGCATCTAATTATAAAAAATATATTTAATTAGACTTGTTAATCTGCAGAGATATAAAAATCTTTGCGGATTTTTCCAATTTTTTAGGAGGTTAGAATGGCAAAAGAAAACCTGATTTTAGAATTAACCAATATATCTAAAATGTATCCGGGAGTTGTTGCATTAAGTGATGTTTCTCTTGAAATAAAACAAGGGGAAGTACATGCATTAATAGGTGAAAATGGAGCAGGTAAATCAACTCTTGTAAAATGTTGTAGCGGTGCTATTAAACCTAATTCTGGTACAATTAAAATTGATGGAGAAGAATTTACTTCTTTGACACCTGAGTTATCAGAAAAGAAAGGTGTATCTGTAATTTATCAAGAATTCAACCTTGTTAATGAACTTACAGTTGCTGAAAATGTATTTTTAGGCCGTGCAATTAGAAAAAATGGAATTTTTTTAGATAATCAGGCTATGTTTGATGAAACTAAAAGAATCTTTAAAGAACTAAATATTGATATAAATCCTAATGAATTAGTAAAGAATCTAACTGTTGGGTATCAACAAATGGTCGAAATTGCTAAATCACTATCATTGAATTCAAAAATTCTTTTCATGGATGAACCATCAGCTTCATTAACAAAAACTGAAGTAGAAGATTTATTCCAAGTTGTTGAAACACTTAAGAAATCAGGCGTTACAATAATATATATTTCTCATCGATTAGAAGAAATTTTCAAGATTTGTGACAAAATTACTGTTTTACGAGATGGTAAAAGTATTCAAACTCTTAATGTAAAAAACACAGATCAAAGGCATCTTATTGAATTGATGGTAGGACGTGAATTCACAGAAACATTTCCTCCTAAGCCTGATTGCATAACAGATGAAATTATATTTGATGTACAAAATCTATCAGGAAATGGAGTAAAGGATATTTCTTTCCATTTAAAAAGAGGTGAGATTTTAGGTTTTGGTGGACTAATGGGCGCTGGAAGAACAGAAATGGCAGAATTGTTATTTGGTGTTAAAAAGCATACTTCTGGAACTATTTATTTAAATAATAAAGAAGTAAAAACTAAAAGTCCAGAGTCTGTAATTAATCAAGGTATTGTCTATGTTTCTGAAGATAGGAAGCAAAAAGGTGCTCTCCTTGATATTAGTATTAGAGAAAATATTGCAATTTCAATACTTAAAAGGATATCCCGTTTTTCAATAGTTAATGATAAAGAAGAGGATAAAATTGCTAAAAAATATATGGAGCAATTAAGCATTAAAGCACCTACTATGAAACAAAAACTAAAAAATCTAAGTGGTGGTAATCAGCAAAAAGTAATTTTAGGAAAATGTCTTTCTACGTTACCAGATTTAATTATTTTAGATGAACCTACTCGAGGTATTGATGTTGGGGCTAAGTTTGAAATTTACAAATTAATAATTGAAATGGTTGAACAAGGCAAAGGTGTAATAATGATTTCATCTGAAATGGAAGAACTTATGGGCTTATCTGATCGTATCCTGGTTTTGTCCAGTGGAGAACTAACAGGAGAATTGATGAAGGAAGATTTTAGCCAAGAAAAAATATTAGAATATGCTTCACTAAATTTAGGAGAGAAAAAATGACAAAGAAAATAGATTTTGCTGGCTACTTTAAAAAGTATGGCATATTTTTAGCATTAATAATAATTACTCTGTATTTTACCATAGTTAGTGATGTTTTTTTAACATCATCCAATTTATTTAATATAGCTCGTCAAGTTTCATTTTTAGGAATAGCTGCTGTAGGTATGACCTTTACTCTACTTTTGGGAGGAATTGATTTATCAATAGGATCAATAATTTCACTTGTTAATATTGTTTGTTCTATGTTAATGGTAAAATATGGAATTTCACCTGTTGCTGCAATTATAATTTCATTGATTATTAGTACTTTTTTAGGTTTCCTTAATGGTTTAGCAATTGCAAAAATTGGAATTCCTCCACTAATTGTAACATTATGTACAATGACAATTTGGGAAGGTGTAGCTTATATATTATCAAAAGGATTACCAATCTTTGGTTTTCCAACTTCATTTTCAGTCATTGGTCAAGGATATGTAGGAGTTGTTCCGGTACCAGTAATAATTATGATTGTTGTTCTAATTATAGGATCAATTATTTTAAATAAGACTTATTTTGGTAGATATTTTTATGCTGTTGGTGGTAATGAAGATGCCGCATTCCTTTCTGGTATTAGTGTTACTAAAGTTAAATGTTTAGCATATACATTATCAGGTTTCTTTGCTGGTGTTGCTGGTATTGTTATCTTATCACGTACTAACTCTGGTCAAGCATTAGCTGGAAAGGGATTTGAATTTAGTGTACTTACTGCTATTGCTCTTGGTGGTGTTAGTGTAAATGGTGGTGTAGGTAAGGTCTTTAATATAGTTGCAGGTGTATTTATTATCGGTGTACTTACAAATGGACTTGTTATAATCAATGTAAGTCAATATGTACAATTGGTTATCAAAGGACTTGTTCTATTCACAGCTGTTGCATTTGATATGCTTCAAAAGAATGGTAAATTAGATTTTAAAAATTAATGATAGTTGCAAATCATTATTAATAATAAATAATTAGGAGTTTTTAATTGAAAAACATTGATTTAAATATAAAGGCTTTAAGTAGCCTAGAAAATACAGATATTCCAAACTACAATTTAGAAAACTGTTGTTGCCAAATTTTACATATTGGCGTTGGTAATTTTCATAGATCTCATCAAGCATATTATTTGCATAAATTATTGAAACAAAATGATAGCGGATGGAGAATTTGTGGGGCAGGGCTTATGCCTCAAGATTTAACAATGAAGGAATCTCTTAAAAAACAGGATTATTTGTATACACTAGTAGCCCAAGAATTGGATTCTGAAGAGGTAACAGTTGTTGGAACAATAAGAGATTTTATTCATATATCAACTGAATTTTCTAAATTCATTAAAAAATTTACATCTGAAGAATTGAAAATTGTTTCTTTAACTGTTACTGAAAAAGGTTATTGTAACAATACTGATTGGGACTTAGATGTTACTAATGAACGAATTATCCATGATTTAAATAATCAAGAAGAGTTACCAATAACAGCAGTTGGAGTTTTAGCAAAAGGATTGAAAGCTAGAATGATGGTTGATGCAAAACCTATCACAATTATGTCCTGTGATAATATTCCTGAAAATGGAGTTGTTCTTAAAAATGTTCTGTTAAAGTTTATTGAATTAAAAGGTGATTTAGATTTAATTAATTACATTAAAAAATCAGTTGTTTTTCCTTGTTGTATGGTTGATAGAATTACACCAGGCACTACAGAAGAAAAAAAATTGTATCTATCTTCTGAATATTGCATAAATGATAATTTTCCTGTATTTTCAGAAAAATATTTACAATGGGTAATTGAAGATAAATTTAATGTAGTTCGACCTGAATGGGAAAAAGTGGGCGCGCAAATTGTTGATGATGTTAAACCTTATGAGTTAATGAAAACTAGACTTCTTAATGGTGGTCACACATCTTTATCATTCCCTTCTCTTCTTTCTGGGTTTGTTTTTGTTGATGATGCAATGAGAGATCCTAAAATCAAAAAGTTTGTTAAGTCTTATATGAATGAAGTCAAAACAACTCTTAATCCTATTGTTGGAGTTGATTATGATGAATATATCGACCAATTAATTGTTAGATTTGCAAATCCAGCTACTAAAGACCGTATTTTAAGATTATCTGAAGATACTAGTTCAAAGTTTTTAAATTTCATTATAAATCCTTTGATGATTCATTTAAATAATCAAGAAAAAGTTCCAATGATAACTGTAGTTTTAGCTTCTTGGATTATTTATCTAGCAAAGTCATTAACCAACTTAGAATATGAAGTTAAAGATCCAATAGGAGAAAAACTTCAGAAAATAGCTAATGAGTCCCTTGAAGATTCATCACCTTTCTTATCTGTAAGAGAAATATTTCCAAAAGAAATATTGGACGATACATCTTTTGTCAGAGAACTGAATATTACAATCAAAAATATTTTAGATAATGGAATTTCTAAAGTACTAGATAATTTATAAAAACCTAATTTGTTTTTGGTACAAAACTAAGTAAAAAAGAGAGAATAGCAAATGAATTTAATTGGATTAGATATTGGAACAACTTCTATATGTGGAGTGCTTTATTCAAAAGGCAAGAAGAAATCTCTAAAAGTAACTACTCGGAATAATGTATTTATATCGAGTTTATCAGGAGAATATCAACAAAGCCCTGAAGAAATTTTTGCAAAAGTAAAAGCCATATTAGATGAATTAATAGAATTCTCAAATGAAGCTATTTCTGGTATATCTCTAAGTTCACAAATGCATGGAATTCTTTATGTAAATAAGGAAGGTAAAGCAGTTTCTCCCTTTTTTACTTGGCAAAACCAAAGGGGGTTAAAAGAGTTAGGAAATATAAAGTTAGAATCATTACTTACACAAATGTTAAAATATCAGGTTTATAGTGGTTATGGGATTGTTACTCACTATTCCTTATTTAAAGAAGATAGTATTCCGTCTTCTGCTAAGTATTTTTGTAATATTGGTGATTATGTTTGTATGAGACTTTCTGGTAATAAGATTCCCCTTACAGATATCACTCTTGCACATAGTATGGGTATCTGTGATTTAAAAACAGGAAAAAGAGCTGAAGGCTTAGAAATATTAGGAGAAAATTGTCTTAAATACGTACCAGAAATTAGCTCTTCGATAACAATTCTAGGAACATATAATTCAATTTCGGTTGTTCAAGCATTAGGTGACAATCAAGCTAGTTTTCTAGGATCAGTCAAAGAAAAAGACAAAAGTCTCCTTTTAAACTATGGAACAGCAGGGCAAATATCAGTTTTTAACAAATCTAATGAAATATATACAGGCTTTGAAACAAGACCTTTAGGATATAATGAAGGCTATATCCATGCTGCATTTTCTCTTTGTGGAGGTAATTCTTATAAAATTCTTGCAAGTTTTTATGAAAATCTTGTTTCTCTCGCTGTAGCCGATAAAAATGTTAATTTCATGAAAATTATGGATGAAATGGATTTAAATTTTTCAAAAGATAATATAAAATGCATGCCATATTTTCTAGGTCAAAGAGGAAAAATAGGTTCAAATGCTTCTTTTAGTAATATAAGCGAAGCTAACTTTACGCCACAAAATATGGTCAAATCCTTGGTGCAAGGAATGGTAAATGAACTATATGAAAACTATAAAAATATACCTACGGATACTAGAGATAGAATACAAGTTTTAATTGGTTCAGGAAACGGAATTCGTAAGAATAATCATCTAAAAAAGGCAGTTGAATTAACATATGATAAACCTCTTAAATTATTAAATTTATCTGAAGAAAGTTGTCTGGGAGCTATAATCCATGCTGGAAAAGGAATAGGAATTTATAAAGACTATAGTGAAGGTTCTTTTGAAATTGTCAATTATAATTAATTGTTGATTAAAAAAATACTTGATAATAGTTTGTTTTGTGATGAAGAGAAATTGTGATATGCCTCCAATGAAGCCTACACTTTTTGAGCCGCTGTAACTCTTAAGCCCAACAGCCATAAGGAGGAAGTGAATAAATGAAGAAAGACACAAAATAACGTTGTCCAAATGAAAATAATCAAGTCCAAT
>CAYWGU010000122.1:0-7932 GCA_964457975.1 uncultured Spirochaetaceae bacterium
CATTTGAACTATTGGATTTGGTCGATGCTCTTTACTTACACCCTTCTTTTTATGCTCATCTTGATAATCTATCTCAAAATAATAATTAGTAACATCATAATATAGAAGAGTAGTATCTCTTCCATAGTTTTCAGTTATTTTCTTATTTAAATGAATTAGTAAGTCATCCTTCCATTCAATAAAATCATCCATTGCTCTGTATATGTTAGTAAGAGAGAAATCCATTTTATCAAAGAAACAATCTTTGTTAAAATAAGCTTCTCTTTTAGAACTTGGAAATAGCATCCTGGAATAGACTAAAAGCTTAAATATAGCATTATGGTTGTAGTCTGATTTAGTATAACGTCGTTTATTATTCATAAACGAGTCTATTTCAAGTTCGTGATAGATATATGATAAAGCCGCAGCACCTAAACTTTTACGATCTTTTCTTGGATCATCCAGATTTCTGACACTTAGTTTTGCTCTTGGATCTATACCAATTGATTTAGAAGGTTCAATAAGTTTGTTATTATTTTGTTCTACTTTAAGTATATCTCTGAAATGCTGAAGAGGATCTTCATACAAATCTAAAAAATCTTCAATATAACCAACATCTCTAATTTTACGTTGTCGAGATTTTTTAGTTACCTCGTCTCTATATGATTCTTTAACAACCATAAGTCTTTTATTTTTAGATTTAACTGGAATTACACTGATATACATAGAAGCTCCTTCTTAATATTAAAAACAGTGTATAACAATATAATAGTCATGTCAACGTCTAATGACGCCCTACAGAAAAATGTCAAAAATAAAGTGTAAAAAAAGTTTTTATCCAAAAAAAAATAGCCCATTGAAGGCTTTAAAAGGCAATTTTTTAATAAATCTAACTAAAAAATAAATATTTGTTAGGGTATGGAAGTGTCAAACTAGGGAGTTATATAAGACTTTCAAAACGTTATTATAACTTATAAAACAGTTCCTTATAGCGTTGTGATGTAATTCTACCTTGAAGTTTTAGGTGTGCTTGTAATTAGTTGTCTGATGGTGAATATTTTTAAATTTAGAGGTTACTGGGTTTATTAAAAAAATAAGTTTGTCAAAGTTGTACAACTAGGTTATAATGCAGATTGTTATAATTTAAGAACTTTATTGATATTTTAAATTGTTAATTTTTATTAATTAATATACTAAATTATTAAATTAGTTTTAAATATATAAGAATTTAAAAGTAAGGGAAAAAAATGGCGACAGTAAATAATACAAACATTGGTTTTGAAAAACAAATATGGAATGCAGCTTGTGTACTTTGGGGACATATACCTGCAGCAGAATATAGAAAAGTAATTGTAGGATTAATTTTTTTACGATATATTTCTAGTTCTTTTGAAAAACGTTATCAGCAACTGATTAAAGACGGTGATGGTTTTGAGGATGATCGTGATGCCTATACTATGGAAAATGTCTTTTTTGTACCTGAAAATGCAAGATGGAAGATAATATCTTCTGCTACTCATACACTTAAAATTGGATTAGTTATAGATAATGCTATGAGAGAAATTGAAGCAGAAAATAAAACTTTAAAAAATGTATTACCAAAAAATTATTCAAATCCAGATTTAGATAAAGATGTATTAAGTGATGTTGTTGATTTGTTTACAAATATTGATATGAATACTACTAGCGATAGTAAAGATTTATTAGGTAGAACATATGAATATTGTATATCACAGTTTGCTGAAAAAGAAGGAAGAGGACAGGGAAATGGTGAATTTTATACTCCAGCAAGTATTGTAAAAACAATTGTAGAAATTTTAAAACCATATGAAAATTGTCGGGTATATGATCCTTGTTGTGGTTCTGGTGGAATGTTTGTTCAAAGTGTAAAATTCTTACAAGCTCATAGTGGAAATCGAGGTAACATTTCAGTATTCGGTCAAGAATCTAATCCAGATACATGGAAAATGGCTAAAATGAATATGGCAATTAGAGGAATTGAAGCTAATTTTGGAAAGCATCATGCAGATACTTTTACTAAAGATTTGCATCCAACTTTAAAAGCTGATTTTATTATGGCTAACCCCCCTTTTAATTATAATCCTTGGGGACAAGATAAACTATCAGAAGATGCCCGTTGGAAATATGGTTTGCCACCATCTACAAATGCAAACTATGCTTGGATACAACATATGATTCATCACCTATCTGGAAATGGTAAAATTGGTTTAGTTTTAGCAAATGGAGCTTTATCGACAAAGTCTGGGGGTGAAAAAGAAATTAGAAGAAAAATTATAGAAGATGATTTAATTGAGAGTATTGTTGCTCTTCCAACACAACTATTTTATAGTGTTGCAATTCCTGTAACTTTATGGTTTATCACTAAGAATAAAAAACAAAAGGGAAAAACTCTTTTTATAGATGCTAGGAATATGGGATATATGGTAGATAGAACTCATCGAGATTTTTCTGATAAAGATATTTTAAAAATTGCTGATACATTTATAGCTTTTCAAAATGGTAAATTAAAGGATGTTAAAGAGTTTTGTTCTGTTACTGATTTAGAAACAATAAAGGAACAAGATTATATTCTAACACCAGGTCGTTATGTAGGTATTGAAGAACAAGAAAATGATGGAGAACTTTTTGAAGAAAAAATGATTCGTTTAACAACTGAATTAGCTGAAATGTTTAAAAAATCCCATAAATTGGAAAAAGAAATAAATATAAATCTAGAGTCAATTGGCTATGAAATATAATTACAAACAAAGGTGTTTATATACTTATAATCTAAAAAATCTAAAATTGGTAAGGTAAAGTAATGATAAAATGGGACAAGTTA
This sequence comes from uncultured Spirochaetaceae bacterium, assembly GCA_964457975.1. Taxonomy (GTDB): domain Bacteria; phylum Spirochaetota; class Spirochaetia; order Sphaerochaetales; family Sphaerochaetaceae; genus Pleomorphochaeta. The sequence goes on from CAYWGU010000122.1 coordinate 2,822, forward strand.
AAATTAAATAAAATTATAGTATTTAATCCACCAGAAAGTATAAGAAAAGGAACAATCGTAAAAAAGATTGCGATGAAACAAATATTACCGTTTACTCGAAAAATTCAAGACTATGATATGGAATCATTTAATGGTGGTACTAAGTTTCGAAATGGCGACACTTTAGTAGCTCGAATAACTCCATGCCTTGAAAATGGAAAAACTGCTCAAGTTTCAATTTTGAATGGAGATGAGATTGGTTTTGGTTCTACTGAATTTATAGTTTTAAGAGAAATTCCTAACGTTTCAGATAAAAATTATATTTTTTATCTTTCGAAAAGTGATATATTTAGAGCAATAGCAATTAAATCGATGGTTGGTTCTTCTGGTCGTCAAAGAGTTCAGATGTCAGTTTTAGAAGAAAGTGAATTTAGTATTCCACCCTTTGAAGAACAAAAAAAAATTGGATCAATTCTTTCTTCTATAGATAATAAAATAGAGATGAATAATAAGATTAATATGAATTTATTACAACAAGCTACAATTGTTTTTGATCAATTTTATTCTTTAGGTAAGGACAAAAAAATTGATTCTTTACTTGATTCTATAGAATCAGGTTCTAGGCAAAAAGGCGGCTCGATTTCAGAAGGAATTCCTAGTATAGGTGCTGAAAAAATAGATTCTTTCGGAAAATATGATTTTAGCAAAGAAAAATATATTAGTAAAGAATATTTTCAAAAGATGAAAAGAGGTATTGTTAAATCAGGAGATGTATTGCTATATAAAGATGGTGCTTACACAGGGAAAAGTTCCATGGCGTTAAATGGATTTCCTCACAAAGTTTGTGCTGTTAATGAGCATGTATTTATTATTCGTACAAAAGATAATTTTGCTAAATTTTTTATTTATTTTTGTTTATCCAAAAAGGAGAATATACAAAAGATTTTTTCTCTTGCTTCTGCAAAAGCTGCGCAACCTGGATTAAATAGAAATGAGCTACGTAGTATTATTGTCAAAATACCTTCAGTTAATAAGATTGTAGAATTTGAAAACCAAGTAGAGCCTATTATGAAATTAATAGTTAATAATTCGCTTGAATCTAAAACTTTAGCCAATTTAAGAGATTTAATTTTATCAAAGTTAATGTCTGGTGAAATTGATGTTTCAAATATTGATATTTAAAATTTAAATAATAACTTGTGTTTTTGAGCAAGAATAAAGGAGGGAATGTGTGCCAGATTTTATGAATTATAGGAAATCTATTTCTCAGGAATTGATTTCGACTAAGAATAGAGTTAGAAATTTTATTGACAATAATCATATGGGTGAAGATGGAAGGTATAAGGAAATTATACTTACAGAAAAAATTAGGCAACTTTTACCTAAAACAGTATCCGTAGGAACAGGATTTGTAATGTGTGAAGACAATAATATTACTTCGCAAATAGATATAATTATATATCGAAATGATTTACCTTTGTTTTTCCAAATAGATAATTTTATAATAGCCTCTAAAGAGAGTGTATTAGGTATTATTGAAGTAAAGACAAATTTAGATTCTTCTAAAGTAAATAGAACAATAGAAAAAGCACATTTAAATGGGAAGTTAATTGGAAATCAAATTTTTAATGGGATATTTAGTTATGAAAATGGTTTTTCTTTTAATAACAATGAGTTGAATAGAACACTTTCACATAGTTTAGAAAACTATGCTGGTTATATTAATAATATTGTTTTTGGAAAAGATTATTTTATGAAATTATGGGAACAAGGGAAAGTATCTCAGTATAATGAGCTAGCATATTATCGTTTTTATAAAATTGACGATCTTTCATTTGGGTACTTCTTATCTAATTTAGTTGAAGATGTAAATAGACAGTACAACAAATCTATTTTACCACGTTCTTTTAAGCAATCACTATATCCCATAGAGAATAGTAAGGAAGTGCATGAAGTCTTTAATTTAGTTGTGAAATACAATAACCATAACGGAGAACAATAAGCAGATGTCAGAATTTTATAATGAAGATGATTATGAAAACTCAATAATAGAATTATTTCGAAATATGGGATATTGCCACCTGTATTCACCTGATTTAGATAGGGATTTTAGCAGTCCATTATATGAACGAGAATTAATTGATACGTTATATTGCATAAATAAGAATTTGCCAGATGTTGCCATTAAGGAAGCACTTAATAAATTAAAAAATTTTGAAAATTGTGAATTAATACAAAAAAACTCAATTTTTATGAATTACTTGCAACATGGAATAGAAGTTTCTTACTTTGAAAACGGTGAAGAATGTTCTAATATTGTCTCTATTGTAGATTATTCAAATCCAAATAACAATTCTTTTGTTGTTGCTAATCAATGGACCTTTGTAGAAAATAGTAATAAGCGTCCTGATGTAATATTATTTCTTAATGGTTTACCAATAGTTCTAATAGAATTAAAGTCTCCTTCCCGGGAAGAAACTGAAGCATCAGAAGCTTATACTCAAATAAGAAACTATATGCATGAGATACCATCTATGTTTATTTATAATTGTATTTGTGTAATGAGTGATCACCTAACATCAAAGGCTGGTACAATAACATCTGATGAAAATCGTTTCATGGAATGGAAAACAAAAGATGGTGGTTATGAAAATACTCAATATGCACAGTTTGATACTTTTTTTGAGGGAATTTTTCAGAAAGAAAGATTATTAGACATAATCAAAAACTATATTTGTTTTTCTAATGAAGGATTAAAAAAAATAAAAATACTTGCAGGATATCATCAGTATTTTGCCGTGAATAAAGCTATTGAATCAACCAAAAAAGCTACAGTTAACGATGGGAAGGGCGGTGTGTTTTGGCATACACAAGGTAGCGGAAAATCATTATCAATGGTATTTTATGCGCATTTATTACAAGAAGCTTTAGATAGTCCTACTATAGTTGTAATTACTGATAGAAATGATCTTGATAAACAATTATATAGTCAATTTTCTTATTGTAAAAATTTTTTAAGACAAAGTCCAATTCAAGCTACTAGTAGGGTAAATTTAAAAGCCTTATTGGATGGTAGGAAAGTAAATGGAATTATCTTTACTACTATGCAAAAGTTTGAAGAATCAATTGATTCTTTATCTGAAAGGCATAATATTGTTGTAATTGCTGATGAAGCTCATAGAGGTCAATATGGTTTGAAAGAAAAGGTTGACTCTAAAACAGGTGAAATTAAAATTGGTATTGCCAGAGTTATAAGAAATTGCCTACCAAATGCAACTTTTATTGGATTTACAGGTACACCAATTTCTACAAAAGATAGAAGTACCAGAGAAGTTTTTGGTAATTATATTGATGTATATGATATGACCCAGTCAGTAGAAGATGGTGCAACTCGTCCTGTATATTATGAAAGTCGTGTTATTAAATTAAAATTGGATGAAAAGACGTTAGGATTAATTGATAAAGAATATGATAAGATGGCAGATAATTCAGATGTTGAAGTAGTTGAAAAGAGTAAACGAGAACTTGGTAAGATGGAAGCTTTACTTGGTAATGATAAAACAATTCAGTCATTAGTTGATGATATAATTTATCATTATGAAAATAACCGAGAAAATCTTCTTACTGGAAAAGCGATGATAGTTGCTTATTCTCGAAGTATTGCAATAAAAATATATAATTATATTTTAAAACTTCATCCTACGTGGACTGATAAAGTAGCAGTTGTAATGACTGGTAGTAATAAAGATCCAGAAGAATGGCATGATATTGTAGGTAATAAGCATCATAAGGATGAATTAGCAAAAAGATTTAAAGATAATAACAGTAAGCTTAAAATTGTAATAGTTGTTGACATGTGGCTAACTGGTTTTGATGTACCATCTCTTGCGACAATGTATGTTTATAAACCAATGAAAGGTCATAATTTAATGCAAGCTATTGCCAGAGTGAACAGAGTATTTGATGATAAAGAAGGTGGATTGGTTGTAGATTACATTGGAATCGCTAATGCTTTAAAAGAAGCAATGAATGACTATACAACACGAGATAAGAATAGCTATGGTGATACTGATGTATCAAAAGTAGCCTACCCTAAATTTTTAGAAAAACTATCTATTTGTCAAGATTTATTCCATGGTTATGATTATTTTAAGTTTATAACAGGAAGTGATTTAGAACGTTCAAAAGCTATTAGTGGGGCATTAAATTTTATATTATCAATTGATAAAGAAAGTGAAAAAAATAGTTTTACTAAAGAAAGTTTAATGCTAAAGCAATCTCTTTCTTTATGCTCTTCTTTGGTTGAGAAATCTTTACGTATTGAAGCTGCTTTTTTTGAATCAATTCGTGTTTTGTTAATGAGATTATATAATAAAGGTTTAGGTAAAAAGATTTCATTACCGGAAATGAATTCAAGAATAAATGAGCTCTTAAGACAGAGTATAAAAAGCGATGGTGTAATTAATCTTTTTTCTGATGTACAAAAGGAATTTTCAATATTTGATCCTAACTTTTTAAAAGAAGTAGCTAATATGAAAGAAAAGAATCTAGCAGTTGAATTATTGAAAAATTTGATAGCAGAGCAAGTTAAAATCTATCGCAGAACAAATGTTGTTAAATCGGAAAAATTTTCCGAAATAATACAACGTGCTATGAATTCTTATTTAAATGGTTTATTGAGTAATGAAGAAGTAATAGAAGAACTGATGAAATTAGCTAAGCAAATGGCAAAAGCCAATGAAGAGGGTAATTCTTTAGGATTATCTGTAGATGAATTAGCTTTTTATGATGCTATTACAAAACCTGAAGCTATAAAAGATTTCTATGAAAATGCTCAACTTATTGCAATTACTAAAGAGTTAACAGAAACCCTTAGAAAAAATAAAACTATTGATTGGCAAAAGAAAGAGTCTTCTCGTGCAAGAATGCGAATGTTGATTAAAAAGTTACTTAAAAAATATAAATATCCACCTGTAGGAATGGAAGATGCTGTTAAAACAGTAATGATTCAATGTGAATTATGGACTGATACTACAAATATGGTAATGGAATATTGATATAAAATGTAAAGATATACAGTTAGGTTATTATTTTTAATGAATGAATATGAAAAGTATTATTCGCAAATATAA
>CAYWGU010000123.1:0-7929 GCA_964457975.1 uncultured Spirochaetaceae bacterium
AAATATCATAATATTTTTATATTTTTGTGAAGTCATGCATTATTAAGTTAAGTTTAATAAAAAGCAGTTTACCAAAATTGATTTGGGATTATTAATGATTTTGAGTAAAGCTAATTAGTTATTATATATATTGGACTTTAATATTAATTTATTACTAGAAATAGCATTAATTGATATTATTCGACTAATAATTTACCTTTTATCTATCAAAAATCACATTTACTCTTTTTCGTCTTGGATAGCAACTTAATCAAATTCTTTATGAGCATTTTTAGTTTTATATTATAAAATATATATTCTTTATATAAATATCAAATTATTTGGTTGAAATCTTGGGAAAATTTCTGATTAGATAATTTCGTTTTCCTAGGTAAGCTTTGAGCTTAAAAACTATTCAATAAAAATATTGACAACTGAAAAAAGTCGGTGTAACATAATAAATGTAACAAACTACATAACTAAATGTAACAAGATACATATTTATTGAGATGGTATAGGTTTTTAAAATATCAATGTGAATTTACTGAAGAGGGCATAGAATGAATAATAGAACAGCAAGATTAAGAGAAAAACTTTTTGAACAAGATCCTAAAGTTTGTGCAGAACGTTGTGTAATCTTTACAGAGTCAATGAAAACTACAGAGAATGAACCAATAGCTTTACGCAGAGCTAAAGCTTTTGCAAGTGTTCTTGAAAAAATGAGTATCTATGTAAATGAAGATGAATTAATTATCGGTAATATAGCAAAGTGGCCTAAAGCTTCTCCAATTTTTCCTGAATATTCAGTTGACTGGGTACGAGAGGAAATGAATGGTCAACCCTACAAGTTAGAAGAAAGGCCTGGGGATCGTTTCTATTGTGATGACGACGTAAAAGATGAAATTTTTGAATGTTTAAAATATTGGGATGGTAAATCCTTATTAGAAAATTTTAAAAGTGTTTTACCCAAAGATGTTGATGAAGCATGGAAAGCAAATGTAATTGATGATACCTGGTGTGCATCACAGGGACTAGGTCAAATTGTTCCAGATTATGGAGAATTTGTACGACTTGGATTGCAGGATGTTATTAAACGAACAGAAGAAGCAATTTCAAAACTTGATAAGAATGATTCAGACTATGAAAGAAGATCCTCTTTCCTTGAGGGAATTATTATTGAAAACAATGCCTTAGTAGCTTACGCAGCAAGATATGCTGATGAATGTCAAAGAATTGCTGATTTAGAGAGTACAACACCTCAAAGAAAAATAGAATTATTGAAATTAGTTGAAATTTCAAGAAACGTACCATTGCATCCAGCTCGTAACTTCTATGAAGCTGCACAATCTGTATTTTTCTTAAATGTTGCAATGCATCTAGAATCTAATGGCCACTCTTTCTCCTTTGGTAGATTTGATCAGTATCTATATCCATTATTCAAGAAAGATTTAGATGAAGGTAATATAACTAGAGAAGAAGGTTTAGAAATTATTGAAGCATTCTTTATTAAGTGTAACGAATTTAACAAACTAAGAAAGTGGGATGATACAGAGTTTTTCTTAGGTTATCAAATGTTTATTAACCTTGCAGTAGCTGGACAGACAGCAGATGGTGAGGATGCAACCAACACAATTTCAGAACTATGTGTTGAAGCATGTGCAAATGTAAAATTAGCCACTCCTTCAATTTCAGTAAAATGTTTTGAAAAAACCAGTGATGAATTTATACTTAAATCAATTAATGCTATGGAAGAACATAAAGGTGGCCAGCCAGCTTTCTATAGTGATAAAGCATTTATGAGAGCACTCGATAATATGGGTATTGCAAAAGAAGATCAATATAATTGGGTTCCAACTGGATGTATTGAAGCATCAATACCTGGTAAATGGGATTTTGCAGCTAAGGGACCTTGGTTGAATGTAGAAAAGATTTTGGACATTGTTTTGAATAACGGAAGTGATCCAAAAACTGGTTATCATTTTATAGATCTTCCTAAAGATATTTCAGAGTTTACAAGTGCAGAAGAAATATTTGAATGGTATAAGAAAGCTGTTCGATACTTCATCGATCTTCAAGTAAAAACTGAAAAGATAAATGATGAAATCCATGTTAAATGTGATATTAATCCCTTTAGATCTTCATTGGTTCATGATTGTATTGGTCGTGGTCTTGATTTAGTAGAGGGGGGATCAATTTATTCTGCGGATGGTGGACCAACTGCTGGTACAATTAGTACCGGTGATGCATTTTCCTCACTTGATTATTTGGTATTTACAAAAAAAATGTTAACTATGAAACAAGTTCTTCATGCTTTAAGTACCAACTATGAAGATAATACTACAACACCAACAGGTGGTGAAATTAGAGCTATGTTCTTAACCAAGGCTCCAAAATTTGGTAATGATGATGAGAAAGCTGATAAATGGACTGTTGCAATTGAAGATTACATTGGAAGAACTTATCGCTATGATTGTAAGAGTTCTAAGTTTGGTAAAGGTCCAATTCCATGTTGTTATTCATACAGTCAGAGCCCAGTATCTGGTAATGTTGCTTTTGGAAAGAGCATTGGTGCTACTCCTGATGGTAGAAAAAATGGAGACCCAGTTAATAATGGTGTTTCTCCTGAAAATGGTTCAGAGAAAAATGGTATTACAGCAGCATGTAATTCAATCCTCAAAATACCAACACAATGGATTTCAAAGGGTGCAATATTCAATGTAAGGCTTGCTAAATCTGTTCTTTCAACAGAAGAAAACAAAAAGAAACTTGTAGGTGTGATTAAGGTATTTTTAGATAATTATGGTGAGCAGATTCAGTTCAATGTTGTTGATAATAAAGTTTTCAAAGCTGCAATGTTGGAACCTGAGAAATATAAAGATCTAATGGTTCGTGTTTCAGGCTATAGTGCATTATTTACATCACTATCGTACGATTGTCAGATGGATATCTTAAATCGTTCTGAAATGGCCTTATAGGAAATGATGAGTATGGTGGATGATAAAGAACTCGCCTGTAACGTTTTAAATATTGAACGTTACGGGACTGAGGATGGTCCAGGAATTAGAACAGTTGTTTTTTTGAAGGGGTGTAAGCTTCGCTGTAAATGGTGTGCTAATCCTGAATCGCAACTGTTCACCTCTCAAATATTATTAAAAGTAGAAACCTGTGTTGGATGTGGAAGATGCAAGGAAGTTTGTCCTAATAATGCCATAGAGTTTAAAGAAGGTTATGGCTACATCACAAACATGGATACATGCAATCTTTGTGGGATCTGTGTTGATAGTTGCTATTATTCTGCAAGAGAAATTATGGGAATTAAATACACAGAAGATTCTTTATTAAAAGAAATATTAAAGGATGAAAATTACTTTAAATCAACCGGTGGTGGAGTGACGTTTTCTGGAGGAGAGCCATTATTTCAAGCATCATTAATTCGAAATATTGCTATAGAAATGAAAAAAAGAGGATACAACACCTTAGTTGAAACATGTGGTCATGTTCCGTTGTCAAATATTAAGGAGATTGCGGATGTAGTTGATTATTTTTATTTTGATTTTAAGCAAATTGATCCAGAAAAACATAAGTTACTAACTGGGCAAACAAATGAATTAATACTTAAAAACTTAGAATGGCTTTGTGAAAATTATCATGGACAAATATCAGTCAGATATCCATTTATTCCAAATTGTAATTCAAGTAATGAAGAAATTATAGGTTTCCTAAAATATGTAAAAAATTTACCAAATATACATGAAGTAGTTTTTCTTCCATATCATCGGTTAGGGCTACCTAAATATACAGGACTGGGCAGAGAATATGAAATGGGCAATATGGTCTCACTTAAAATAAGAGAAATTAAATATTTAGTAGATTTAGCTAGTGATTTTGGAATTAATGCCAAGATTCAATAGGAGATTGGAGGGTTGGATATAGTGAAAAATATAGTAGGGTTCGACTGTGGAAATTCATCTTTTCGTATAACGATTGGTCGTTATGATGGTAAGAGAATAAATACACAAGTGGTTGAGCAAATACCAAATCAGATGATTCAAATAAATGGCGATTATTATTGGGACATTCTTAATATTTATAAAGGGTTGGTGGATGGCCTGAAAAAAGCAGCAAATCTTGTAGATAAAATTGATTCAATCGGCCTTTCAACTTGGGGAATAGATTTTGCAATGTTCAGTAAAGAAAAAGTTATGATTAATAATCCATATTCTTATCGTAATACCTTTGGAAATGAAGTACTTAATGCAATTCCAGAAAGTGAACAAAATGAAATGTTCTTAGAAACTGGTATTCTTTGTGACAAAATCAATTCAGTATTTATGTTAAAAGCTCTTCAAAATAAGATTGGTAGTATTACTAAAGCTGCTGATAAACTTCTTATGATTCCAGATATATTAAATTTCTTTTTAACCGGTAAGATGATTAATGAGCCAAGCGAATTATCAACTTCCCAGATGATGGATTCAAGAACAAAAGAAATAAGCAGCTTTATGTGTGATAAATTTGGAATCAAAAAGGATCTTTTCTGCTCAATTGGACATCATGGAGAACTTATTGGACTTTTAAGTAAAGAAGTTAAAGATGAAATAGGTGTCGATTATGATATTCCCGTTATTTGTGTTCCCTCTCATGATACAGCAGCAGCTGTACTTGCAATTCCTGCAAAAGAAGATTCGTTTGCATTTATTAGTTCTGGAACCTGGTCTTTAATTGGAACAGAAATAGAAAAACCAATCGTCAATGAAGAAACAAGAAGAGCAAAGCTTACAAATGAAGTTGGTGCTTTTGATAAAATAACACTTCTTAAAAATGGTGCTGGTATGTTTATTATCCAAAGACTTAAAACGGAATGTGAACAGGAGTTGGGACGAGAGGTTAGTTGGAAAGAGATTGATGAAATGGCTGCTTCTAAAGCAGATGATGTACCTGTCTTTCTTGTACAAGATTCAAAATATTTTAATCCATTATCAATGTCAGATGAAATATGGAATTATTTTAAGCAAACAGAACAAGTTACAACTGAGAAAGACTGGGTAACCTTATTTAGAAGTTTTGATGAATCAATGGCTTGTAGCTATGCTGAAACAATTAGAGAAATTGAAAAAGTTACAAAAAAGAGTTTTGACTCCATTTATATGGTAGGTGGTGGTTCAAGAAATTCTCTTTTGTGCCAGCTATCAGCTAATTACTCAGGAAAGAATTTATTTCTTGGTGGAAAAGAAAGTACTTCACTCGGAACAATTCTGGCTCAAATAAAATATTTTGAAAAAGAAAAAACAATTTTAGAATTGCGTAATATTATCTCCACTGAACTTAGTGAAAAGCACTATGAATGTGAAATTAGTGCAAACAGTGAGGTGTTAGATCGTTATAAAAAGTTAATTACTAAAGGGGAAAAGGTATGAGTGAATATATCCTTGAAATGAAAAATATTGGTAAGTGCTTTTTTGGAGTACAAGTGCTAAAAGATATCACCTTACAAATATCTTCAGGTGAAGTTCGAATTCTTGCTGGAGAAAATGGAGCTGGAAAATCAACTTTAATAAAGATTCTTTCAGGAGCTTATAAAAGAGAGACTGGTGAGATCTTTTTAGAGGGTGAAAGTATTCCACCTTTGACACCTTTTGAATCGTTAAAGTTAGGTATTAGCATAATTTATCAAGAATTTAACCTTGTTCCCTACCTATCAATATATGAAAATATTTTTCTTGGTAAGGAATATGTAAAAGGTGTAAAATTTGATAAGGCAAAGACCATTTCAGAATCCAAGAAATTTATGGAGAAAGTAGGTCTTGATGTTAATCCTTGTACTCTTGTTAGTGCTTTAAGTGTGGCTCAGAAGCAGTTGGTTGAAATTGCAAAAGCAATTTCAAATGATGTTAAAATTCTAGTATTTGATGAACCAACAGCTTCAATTACTGCTAAAGAGACAAAACTTCTTTTTAAATTAATTAAAGATCTTCAAAAAAAGGGTATAGGAATTATTTATATATCTCACAGAATGGAAGAATTTTTTGAAATTGGAACCAATTGTACCGTAATGAGAGATGGTGAGTGTATAGGAACTGTCGATATTAAAGATACAACTGAAGCTGAAATCATAAAAATGATGGTAGGTCGTGAAGTTTTGTTTGAACGAGTTGAAAATAAAGCTGTTGATTATTCTGAGACTGTATTAAGTGTCAAAAACCTTAGTTATAAAGAAGTTGTTAAAGATGTTTCTTTTGATCTTCATAAAGGTGAAATACTTGGAGTTGCAGGATTATTAGGAGCTGGAAGAACTGAAACTGCAAAATGCATAATAGGTGCTTATAAAAAAACATGTGGTGATATTATGTACCATGGTGATCCTCTTGGTCAAAATTTAGCTCAAAACATTGAAAAGGGAATTGTTTACCTTAGTGAAGATAGAAAAGATGAAGGTCTTATCTTAATTCATAGCCTGATAGAAAATATTTCTCTTCCTAATCTAAAACAAGTTGCTAGTCCTTTTCTTGATAAAAAGAAGATGAAAAAAAATGCTGAAAAGTTTATAGATAAGCTTCGCATTAAAGCCGCATCCAGCTCCATGGCCGTAAATGGATTATCTGGTGGTAACCAACAAAAAGTAGTTATAGCAAAATGGTTATATTCTGATCCAAATATCTACATATTTGATGAGCCAACTAGAGGTATTGATGTTGGAGCCAGAGAAGAAATTTATAACATAATGTCTGACTTAGTTAAAGAAGGGAATTCTATCATATTGATTTCATCTGATTTGGTAGAAGTTCAGAAAATGAGCAACCGCATTGTTGTTATGAAAGAAGGTGAAGTTAGTGTCATCTTAGAAAACAGCAACAATCTCACTCAAGAAGAAATCTTTCAGTACGCATTATAAAGGGGAAACAAATGGCTAACAAGGTATTAACTAAAAAAAATATATTCAGTGAGAATAATAAAAGAGTATTGGTCTCATTAGCATTATATATTGGGGTAGTTGCAATATTCTTAATATTTCAACTTGTATGTGGTCTTTGCGGAAAACACTTCATAACAATAAATAATATTTTTAATATTATCACCCAGGCAAGTATCATATCAATAATTTCTATTGGTGCATCAATGGTTATTTTAACCGGTGGAATTGACCTTAGTGTTGGATCAATTATTGGATTTGTTGGAATTTTGGGCGGTATAATGCTCAAGAGTGGAGTTAATCTATTCGTGACCTGCATGGTTTGTATTATCGCTGGAGCTCTTATGGGTTTAATTAACGGTTCTCTGGTTAGTTATGGTAAGGTTCCTGCTTTCATTGCTACATTAGGTATGATGCAGATAGTTCGTGGTTTGGCGCTGTTAATTAATGGTGGAAGACCTGTATCTTCTTTTCCAGATTCACTTGGAAAATTAATGAGTACTAGAGTTTTTGGAAAAATTCCAATCTCAATATTTTACGTAGCATTTTTCTATATTCTAATTTCTTTCATAATGTCATCTACCCTATTTGGTCGTCACGTATATGCGCTTGGTGGTAATCCTAAGGCTGCTAGATTGTCAGGTGTCCATGTTAAGAGAGTTGAATTACTTGTTTATACTTTAGCAGGTGTTTTTGCAGCAATTGGTGGAATTATGCTTCTTTCTCGTTTAACTTACGCTGATCCTAATGGTGGTTCTGGTTACGAGATGAGTGCCATAGCAGCAACAGTTATTGGTGGTATATCACTATCGGGTGGTAGAGGTCGAATTACAAATACTTTAGTAGGTGCAATTCTATTAAGCACCTTAACTGCAGGACTACAGATTCTAAATGTAGCAACATACTATCAATCAATTGTTGTTGGTATTGTAATTATTGGAGCAGTATTTATTGATAAGAGCAACGAAAGAAAAGTTGAATAGAATATAGACAAAATATTTGAATTAAAAATTTTAAAATTAAAATAATTCTTCAAGGAG
>CAYWGU010000124.1:0-7768 GCA_964457975.1 uncultured Spirochaetaceae bacterium
GCCTTCTACCTCAGGGCAGATGCTAATGAAATTATGTTTATCCTTATATTTCTCTATAAAAAAATTCAATTTCTCATTATCTGATGATTTTCCATCATATCGACAAGGAAAACCCAGCAGACATCTTGATATTAAAATATTCATAGCGCTCAATCCTCTTTTTATTTTTCCAAAAATTTTATAGTTATTTCTTTCTCATTCTTTGGGTTTAAAAATGTAAGTCCTATAGCTTCAAGCCCAAACTTCTCACTCTTAATACCACCATAGGATTCATCTCCTATCAATGGATGACCACACCAAGCCATGTGAGTTCTAACTTGATGCTTAAATCCCGATGTTAATGTACATTTAAATACATATTTATCTTCAACCTCTTCACAAAAACTAACTGACGTATCATATAAAACGCCAGTTGATTTCTTTACCAAAAATTTAGAATAAGACTCCAATACAGGAAGAACCATAGTTCGTCCTTTTCCAAAATATCTAAAACTACTTTCAATAATTACTTTTTTATTGCTTAGAAGAGGATCTTCGTAGGGATACTCTCCATATGCGTCAATTCTATCGCTATTTTTATCAGATATGGCTCTGTATTCTTTTATAAATTTTCCACTTTTTTGTAGATTCAAAAAATAATTAAACGATTCTTTATTCCTTGCAATCAACACAAGCCCACTTGTATTTGTATCAAGACGGTGCAACACACCATTTTCCCAGGAGGAATAACCGCTAAAAGATACAATATTTTCATAACACTCACCTACTATTTTTAATAGGGTTAGCTTATTATCATTCTTTAATGGTACAGTTGGTAAATAAGAAGGTTTATAAACTACTAAATAGTTCTCATTTTCCTCAATTATTTTTACATTCTCTCTTAACTCAATCATTGACTACCTATGAATCTAAATATGTTAAAGAGATAAATTATATCCCTAAAATTTATTCCAATATTATAACATGGTTTATTCAATCTAGCAAACAAACATTTCAAATAATATTTATTTATAGAAGGTTAACCAAGGTGAATAAGTGAATAATTTGGTCTAGTTTTGATTAATATTCCATTGAACCGATAAATATATATTTAATTTCCAATTATTCAAATTTTATTGTATAATTAAAAATATGAATGAAATACCCATTAATACTGTATCCTCTCCAACTGTTATATTGGATCTAATATATTCACTAAAAATCAAAGATGTAATGTTTACAAATTTAACAACTGTAACCAAAGAAACGACATTACGTGAAATCCAACATTTAATGAAAAAACAGCAAATCACAGGAGTTCCTATCGTTCAAGGAAAACGCCTTATTGGTTTGATTAGCATGGATGACATAATGAAGGCTCTTGACCTTGGTTATATTGAAGAACCTTGCAAAAAATACATGACAAGCAATATAACAATTCTTGAAGATGATATGCCTATATCATTTGCAATTAATTATTTTGACAAGTTCTCCTACCATCGTTTTCCTGTAATAAATAAGGAAAAAGAATTGGTTGGTATGATTACTTCTCGTGATATAACAGCAACTCTTCTTGTAGAAATCAATAAAGAAATTGAGGCTCTTGAAAAAGCCAATGCACTTAGTATATCTAAAGATGCTACACAGATTGAAGGTGAAGTAAAATCGCATACAATAATAAAACTTGATTTTGAAAAAGCTGGATATGCCTCTACACAAGTTAGAAAGAAACTAAAAAATGCCAATATTCCAAATAATATAATAAGACGAGCAGCCATTGCATCTTATGAATTAGAAATTAACATAGTAGTTCATTCAAATGGTGGCGAGTTGGTTACAATTTTCACGCCTGAAAAGTTAACTCTTATTGCTCAAGATAAAGGTCCTGGAATTAAAGATATCGAAAAGGCTTTAACTCCGGGCTGGTCAACAGCAACTGACTGGATTAGAAGTCTCGGTTTTGGTGCTGGGATGGGTCTTCCAAACGTAAGAAATGTTTGTGATGATTTTTCTATTAAAAGCAGTGAAAAAGGTACAAGAGCAGAATGTACCATTTATTTAACAACAAAAGAAGGAGAAAAATAAAATGACGGTAAAAGATTTATCAAAAATTATAGGATTTAAAACTGTTTTAATTGTAGATGAAAATGCAATTATTGCTGATGCATATACTGGGGATTTATTATCAGATGTAATAGGTAATGTGGGAGATGATAGTATTTTAATAACTGTTCAAGCTCATAAAAATACGATTGCCGTTGGATCTCTAACATCAATGCCAGCTATTGTTGTCTGCAATGGGAGAACTTGTCCTGACGATATGATTAAAGCTGCTAAGGAAAGTGAAATCTCATTGTTTGCTACAGAAGATAATCAATTTCATGCTTCTGTAAAAATAGCTAAAGTTCTAAACCTTTAGTTAAAAATGAAAATTAAACTTGATTTACACAATCACAGTTGTTTATCTCCCTGTGGAAGTGATGACTTAACACCTGCTCTTCTTGCCATTGAAGCAATGGAGCAGGAAATTAACATCCTTGCATTAACTGATCATAATTGTGCAAGAAACCTTCCAACTTTTAAAGAAGCATGTGAGTTATGTGGAATCATGGGACTTTATGGTCTTGAAGTAAATACAATCGAAGATGTTCATATTTTAACTCTATTTAAAAACTTAGAAGATGCAATGGAATTTGGGTTCTTCATTGAAACCCTTCTTCCTAATATTGAAAACAAACCATCACTTGCAGGTAATCAAAATATAGTTAATTTAGAAGGTGAAATAATTGATACCTTCAAAAAGTCCTTGCTAACTACTTGCGGTATCAACTTAGAAGATGTTGTAAGTGAAACGCTATCTAGAGATGGACTTGTAATTCCAGCTCATATTGATAGATCTGTTAATAGTATTTTAGCCACATTAGGATTTCTTCCAGATTTACCTTATTCTGCACTCGAAGCTAGGAATCCATCAAGTATTAAGGATTCAAAAGGGTTAACAATACTAACAGCCTCTGATGCTCATTATTTTGAAAACATAGGAGACAGAGCATGCTTTCTTGAGGTTCCTGAAATTTCTTTCAAAGGCTTAAAGCAAGGCTTAATAGATGGTAAGGTTAGCTATAAAACATCCTTTATAAAGTAAAAAATGGACACCTATAATTTACTATAGATGTCTAATTTTTATTATTAATTTTCTGAATTTAATAATTACTTATTACTAGAACCAAATATTCTAAGCATGAATAAGAACATGTTAATAAAGTCTAGATATAGAGTTAAAGCACCATAGATGCTAACACGATGTATATCAATCTCACTCATTTGACTTCCATAATTATCATTGGTTCTTTTAATTTTTTGAACATCCCATGCAGTTAATCCCAAAAATACAAAGACACCTATAACAGAGATAAAGTAATCAAGCATTGCTGACTTAAAGAAGAAATTAATAAACATACTTATTATTATTCCCCACAAAGCCATTCTTGCATAATATCCAACACCTGACAAATCTTTCTTTGTTGTCTGTGCATAAAAAGCCATTCCCATAAACATTGCACCACTTGTAATAAATGCTTTAAAAATAGTTGCAATCGAGAAAGCAAAAAATATTGAACTAAAGGTAATACCGGTAACAAAAGCATATCCAAGGAAAGCAAATGTAGCTGTATTTCTACTCATGGTCTTAATTTTTGATGATAAATATATCACCAAACCAAATTGGACAACAAATAGCATTATCAAGGAAAAGGAACTTCCCAATAAAACCTTTACCATATTAGGGTTTGAAGCAACAGAAAAAGCAGTTACACCTGTAACACCAAGACCTGCAGCCATCCAACCATAAACATTTTTTAAAATATTTCTTTCTTTAATACTAGTTTCACTAACTGTGAATGATGAAAATAAATTATTCCCTACCATAATTCCTCCGTGATTTACCTATAAATTAAGTATTTTATATTGTTCGGTCAAGCATTATAAATATCTACTTTTTTAAATCAATTGATTATTCTCTTTTTTGACAATTAAACTCTTACAGGATAATGATTAAAATTAATATGTAATTTTATGTAGTTTATATATTGCCGAATATACAAAATCTTATACTAAATAATTCTTAGAAAAATAATATATACATTTTGACTTACTTTCAAGCTAATTAACCATCTTTAATATTTATTTATTGTTGTTCAAAGATATAGTATTTATGGTATAATAATTTTATGAAAAAGTACTTGATTATATTATTAATAGCATTAACAACATTAACAGGATGTGCTACGCAAGATAAAGTTTCAAATCCTGATAATCAAATGATTATATCTAATGTTCGAGGTATCTATTTAACAAATGCAATTGGTTCTATTGACAATGATATTTTTAACAAAATTACAATTAAAAGTATTGTCTTTAACGATATTGATCAATTGATACTTGTCCAAAATGAAGTTCCATTTTTAAAAGCTAATTTATCAAAATTTGATATGGATGTTCGTAAAGCATTTAGGAAAACAACTGTTAAATATCAAAACATATTAAATAAATACTCTGAATATTTAGAGTTTCCTATAGCATATCCTGATGCAAAAAATTATTATGCCATTGAAAAACCGGGAATAGAGGTTTTATTTGACAACTATGGTGATTTAATAAACGAGGAAATCAATGATGAAATGAATGAATTATTTGAAGATGCAATAAAAGAATATGATGAACTTTCAACAAATTACAATATATATTGTGAGAGTTTGGAGGCCTTAAACCGACAATCATTATCTCAAATCGATACAGATATTGCAGGTAAATTAAAAAAACTATTCCTTGATAATATTTACTCTTCTATTCTTGCAAGTGAAAAAAGTTGCTATTATGAAAAAAATTCTTTTGAACCCAATAAAATTATTATTACAAGGTAAGGTGATATAAAATGAAAACCTTAGATTTATTTGAACAACGTGAAATAACAAACGAGCCATTGGCTTTTCGAATGAGACCTAAAACACTTGAAGAATATATTGGACAAGAGCATATAATAGGCAAAGGTCGTTTATTACGCAGGGCCATTCAAGCAGATCAGTTATCATCTTTAATCTTTTATGGGCCACCAGGGACTGGTAAAACAACTCTTGCAAGGGTTATTGCAAATACAACTAAAAGCCATTTTGCAACCATAAATGCTGTTTTATCGGGCGTTAAAGAACTTAGAGAAGAGATAGAGTCAGCAAAAAATCGATTGAATTTATATGATAGAAGAACAATTCTTTTTATTGATGAGGTGCATAGATGGAATAAAAGCCAACAAGATGCGCTACTTCCCTGGGTAGAAAATGGAACCTTCATTCTAATTGGTGCTACTACAGAAAACCCTTACTTTGAAGTCAATAAGGCACTAGTAAGTAGATCTAGAATTTTTCAATTAAAATCATTAACTGATGATGATTTATTAAAGGTAGCACATCAAGCTATTAAGAACAAAGAAAGAGGATATGGTGAATTTGATATTTCCTTTGAAGAAGGCGCTCTTGGACACATCGTTGAAATAGCCAAAGGAGATGCAAGATCTCTTTTAAATGCTCTTCAATTAGCTATTGAAACTTCTGTAGATAAATTTCCTCCAGCAAAAGGAACAAGTTTATTTATCTCAAAAGCAGTTGCAGAAGAAAGTATTCAACAAAAGGCTGTTCTCTATGATAAAGAAGGTGACTATCATTTTGATGTAATCTCTGCTTTCATAAAAAGCATTAGAGGCTCAGATCCTGATGCAACATTATATTGGCTTGCTAAGATGATAACAGCAGGAGAAGATCCACGTTACATATTTAGGCGCATGCTTATATCTGCTGCAGAAGATGTAGGACTTGCTGATCCTAACGCTGTTATAGTCGTTAACTCTGATGCTCAAGCCTTTGATAGAATAGGAATGCCAGAAGGTCGTTTTCATTTAGCACATGCTGCTCTTTATATCGCAACTTGTGAAAAAAGTAATAGTACTCTTGCTTTGTTTGATGCAATCAAAGCTATCAGTGAAGAGAAACAAGACGATGAAGTACCAAACCATTTAAGAGATGATTCGCGTGATAAGGAAGGTTTTGGACATGGAGAAGGCTATTTGTATCCACACTCCTTCAAAGATCATTTTGTAGCACAGCAATATTTACCAGATTCACTTCAAGGAAAGGTGTTTTATAATCCAGGAAATATCGGATATGAACAAAAAGTTAGGGATGCCGTTCTTTCTAAACGAGAGGCCCAACTTGAAGCTAGTAATGAAGACACCTTCGTTGAAAATCTTACTTACTCTCCCAATGATAAAGAGCGAAACCAATGGATTAGTAGAACTAGCAGTGAGCGAGGTATTCTTGTTGAAAAAATACGTGATGAAATATTCAAACCTTTAAAATTTTTACGCTCAGATAGAGTATTAATCTTAGGTGCTGGACATGGTCTACTTTTATGGGAAGCTTTTAGAAAAACACCAGAAGGTCTTGTATGTGCCCAAGTTAATAAACAAATTGAATTTGATTACATTTCAAATTATTCAAATACACTAGATATAGTTACCAAACCTTTTGTACGATTAGCAAAGCCAAAAGAATTTTTAACCGATTTAGACTCAGAAATTTTATTTGAAAAGATTATACTGAGGAATCAACTATCAAATTTTGATACAGCCAATGAATTGTTAAAAAAAGTTTCAAAAAGATTCAATAAAAATTCTTTATTAACAATAGCACAAACAATCCCTAGTGGTGGCTCTCGACTTTCAGATTTTGCAATAGATATAGATATCAAAGGATGTCTGTTAAGTGCAGAAGATGATATATATAAGCACTCGCTTAAAGGGCTATGTGGTTGGAATGAAAATGATTTAACTAATTTACTTAAAGACTTTGATTTGAAGGTTGAGATGAAAGTTTTATCTCAAATGGAAAAAAGGTATATAGTATCCTCTGACATTGAAAGATGGATTAACAATACTTACTACCCAACATTGCAGAGAATAGGTATTAAGGAAGATAAAGAAAAAATAATTAAATATCTTTCCTCTGTACTCGCAAATAAAAGTGTTAACTGGAATCACAAAGTTTTAATCATTCACTCATCTAAAAAACCAGAAGAACAACATGGTAAAAAAAGTACCAAAATTAAAAATCCAAATAAGGAAGGAGGTAAGACAGAATGGCAAAAAACTGTAGAGAAAGTTAAAAAAAAATATTAAAAACATCCATTTAGCCAGTTTCAACAGAGTTTTGTTAGAATTACTGTAAACTTATTATTTTTTAGATTTTTATTCATTTATTAACAAATTTATAATTCCTTTATTTACAATGACTTATTAATTAAGAAAAAACAAAACAAAAAAAGATGGTTTTTTTTCCCAATTATTATTGACATAAAGGGCAATTTTATGGCAATGTACCAATCGTTAAGTCGCTTAAGATTAAAAACTTTAAAAGGCTTTTAAACTATAGTATTTAATATCAGTGTGATACATTATGTATGCAATGGGTTGATACTCAGATTCATAATGCGCCCGTAGCTCAGCTGGATAGAGCGCCGGACTTCGAATCCGTAGGTCGAAGGTTCGAATCCTTCCGAGCGCATCTTATTAATGGGCTGCTAGCTCAGCTGGTAGAGCAACAGACTCTTAATCTGTGGGTCAAAGGTTCGATTCCTTTGCAGCTCATACGACGTTTTTCATTAGTCGATAAATATATGGAAGAGAATTGCGAGAGTGGTGAAATTGGCAGACACGCTAGATTTAGGTTCTAGTGCCGTAAGG
>CAYWGU010000125.1:0-7476 GCA_964457975.1 uncultured Spirochaetaceae bacterium
GATTCTCAATTTGTTTTTCTGAAAGTGGCATGTTTACCTCCATTACTTACTTACTTACTGAAAATAATACAACAAAATACTTATATAGTAAAGTTTTATTTATTTATTTTCATAAAAAAAGTAATTAAATTACACTTTTTAATAACCACTGATTCAATAATAAATTGAATACAGCAGTTGCAATATTATATTACTATTTTTGGATTTCTTTAATTGTCTCAAACAACTGGGCATAATTACTATCCTCTTTATAGAAAACAGTTGGCTGCAGTAGTGGAGCTTCAATTAAGTATTCACCTTTCCTATATTTCTTACCTGTAAATAAATGAATCCAATTATCTTCTGGTATTATAACTTTACGAGAGGTTGCTCCCTCTTTAATTACAGGAGCTACTAGAATATCAGATCCAAGTAAATACTCATCCTTTACATTATAGTAAGAAGGATCATCGTAATAGAAAAATAGTGGCCTTATTACACCAATTCCCATCTCATGATTTTCTGTATCCACATCAATTAAATACTTCTTTAAAGCTACATGGATTCTAGTAAGATATCCAATCTTTTTAAGTGTATCTTGATCACTGTAAATTTGATGATTATCATCAGGTCTATTTCCTTCATGAGATCTCATAAGTGATGTGAAGGTAGCTTGTTCTGCCCATCTTATTAAAAGTTCTTTTGATCTCTTTAAGCCATAAAGGGTGGTGTAACCACCAATATCACTATGAGAGTGTCCCATTGCACTCATTGTAAGAGAAAGTTGAGCTGTAATAACTGATGGAAGTCCATCATCATTAGACCAATCAACATTCTGATCTCCTGCCCATGACATTCTGCAATATTTAGAGCTCATCTTATTACCTGCTCTCATAAAAAACATAATTTCAGGATAGTCAGAGCATATTTCATAATTTAACTTTGCCCAAAGACCTGGCCATTCATTATGCTTTGAAGAGGCACTACCATTCTTTAAAATGCAATCAAGAGGGAGGTATTCACCAAAATCAGCCATCCAACCCTTAAGTCCAAAGTCAATCATGTTATGCTTTATTACGGCTTTGAACCATTCAAATGCATCAGAATCTGTTAAATCAACAATACCACAATTAAATTCACCAAAATCTACATAGTAGGTTTCACCTGAAGTGTTTGTAGCAAGATATCCCTTTTTTTCAGCTTCAAGGCACAAGGATTTATCTTTTGCAAGATAAGGATTTATATATCCAAGAACATTGATGTCTTCCTTTTGAAGCTTTTTTATATTTTCTTGAAGTGTTGGATATAGTTCTTTGTTATGTATCCAGTTCCAAAGAAGCCTTTTACCAAAGGATGTGAAGTTAACTCCTTCCCAGTCTTGAATCCAAATTCCAGATAGAGGTAAGTTGTTTTTCTTTGCATCCTCTTTGTAGTGCATCATCAATTCTGATCCACCTTGAACACCATAAATTAAACCTTCATATATCCAAGAGGGGAGAACATCCTGTCTTCCCAAATACAATGAAAGTTTAGAAACGGTATCCTTAATTGTATCGGCTTTTCCAATTACAATGCTTTCTGGAATTTCCCAGAAGGTAAGCATGTGGTAATCTTCCTCTGTAAAATCAAATTCACAGTACGAAAATGTATTGGCAGAGAGAAAATAGGATCTTGATGAAATGAAAGTTGGTTGAGGATAAAATGTAGTATAATAATCTCCTCCAGCTTTATCCATTTTATCTGCCATCTGAGTAATTTCTGTATTCTTGTTACGACCAACACCTTGCTCTCCGGTAAAGAGAGGAAAGTTATGTCCTCTAAGATTGAAATATGAGAACTGCTCTCCACATCCAAATATGGCTTCATCTTTAATAGCTTTAAACTTAATTGATAATCTATTGAAGTCATTTGGAAATTCATGTGGAAATCTTATGTAAAGAAGATTATTTTCTTCTTCAATTGATAATGAGAATTCAACATCATTCTTTTTGAATAATAAAAGAAGCGAAGATTCATTATTTTCTGTTTTTATAAAATCCAAGTCAATCTTTATAATTGTGGTATCTTTTATCTTGAAGTTACCACGATACATTTCAATATTTTCCTCGCCTTTTTTAAGAGTGATGATTGATTGTGTAAGTATTTCAAGTAGCTTTAGTTTGTCATAACATAAATGTTGACCTTTTTTTGTAGTTTTCATTTTTATCATAAATTAACCCTTTACTGCTCCAGTGGTCATTCCACTGATAATTTTATCGTGTAAGAAGATATATACAAAGATAGTAGGAAGCATTGTTATTACAATAGCTGCTAACATGCTTGTATAATCAATTACAAATTGACTTTTAAAGTATCTAATTCCAAGTTGCAATGTTCTTGATGCTTCACTACTTGTTAAAAGCATTGCATATGTAAATTCATTCCAACAGAAGATGAATAAAAGTGTTCCGGCAGTTACAAGACCAGGTTTTGTTAATGGAAGAACAATATTAAAGAAACGTTGTCTAAAATTACATCCATCAATAACGGAAGCCTCTTCAAGTTCTTTTGGAAGAGAAAGCATGAAACCATGAATAAGGAAGATTGAAATTGGTATATTCAAAGCAGTGTAGGTTATGATCAAACCAAACAGTGAATCATACAAACCAAGTCCAATAGAAATTTTGTAATATGGTACCATTAAAGCAATGATAGGAATCATAACACCTGCTAGCAATAAGGAAAGTATTAAATTATTAAATTTGAACTTTTCACGTGCTATAACAAATGATGCCATCGATGTAATTAAAAGGTTTATTACACAGGTTCCAACAGCAACTATTACTGAGTGCATGAACAATGCTGGAAGATTTCCCATACTCATTGCCTTTATATAGTTTTGAAATTGCCATTCTTTTGGAAGTGCAAAAGGCTCCATTTGATATTCTAGATTTGTTTTAAAGGATGCAATTATAAGCCAGATGAGAGGTATCATAGTCATTATCACGAAGAAGATGATGAATACCCATTTAAAAAATTTAGCAATAACGTCAGATGCACCTAATTTACTCTTAATTGTTTTATTCATACCTTAGTCCTCTTTTTGTCCAATGTTTTGTAATAAATGACGAATAAGAACAATAGTAGCTCCACCAAATAGAATAAGTGTTGTACCAATTGCATTTCCTTCTCCGTACTGCAATGCTCCAAGATTTCTGTATAATAAAATACCAAGTACATCTGTTGCGTGAGCAGGACCACCGTTTGTCATTAAGTAAGTAGATTCAAAGTGTCTTATACCAAAAGCCAATGCCAATGTTATTGTTGTAATTAATATATCTTTAAGCATAGGTAGGGTGATTGCCCATTCTTGTTGAGCTATGCTAGCACCGTCAATTTCAGCAGCCTCATAATATGAAGTTGGTATATTCATACGAGAGGCAAGAATAACAATCATGAAATAACCAATATAGAATACCTGTTGGATTATAACAGCTGCAAAAGCAGTATCCATGTTACCAAGCCAGTTTGTTGCGCTATCGCCACGTCCAATAGCAACTAGAAGGTTGTTTAAAAGACCATGATCTGCATTGTAAATTGCAAGCCACATCATAGCCAATGCTACTTGAGAGATAACGTTTGGAAGAAAATACATTGTTCTGAATGTTTTCCAACCTTTAGGTTTTCTTGCAAGAATCAATGCCATTGTTGCTGCTAATGGTATTTGGATAAAACCAAGAGATAATGCCCATAATACGTTGTTTCTAAGAGCATGTAAAAATGTTCCATCAGAAAATAAGACTATATAGTTTTTTATGCCATTGAATTTCATTGGAGATATACCGTCCCAATCTGTTAAGCTGGTGACCATAACGAATCCAAGTGGATAGATAAAATAAATAATATAAAGAATTATTGCTGGAGCCAGAAACAGTAATATATGCTTGAAATTTTTATTTTTTGTTGCCATTAATTTTCCCCCTTTAGTATGAGACCCAGCTTTTTACACTGGGTCTAAAAAATTAATTTAAAATTAACGTTTTCCTATTTGTTTTTTGCAGCAAGTTCTTGACAGAATTCTGCAGGAGTTGATCTTCCAGCTGTCATCTTAGCAAGTGCTTGACCAAATTCAGCCATTACCTGTACAGGATAGTTGAATTGGAAGTGTGATACTACAAAGTTTGCATTGTTTACAGCACCTTGGAATTGAGCTTGTAGAGGATCAGCATCAGCAGAAGATTCATACTTAATAGCAAGCATTGAACCAGAAGCATCTGCAATTCTCTTTGCATTTTCTGATGATGTTATGTATTCCATGAATTTAACAACTGCAGCTCTTCGTACAGGATCATCTGTATTTGCAGCAGCTAGGTTTGATTGAGGAAATCCAACTTGAGCACCACTAAATGCAGCACCTGGTGCTGGACCAACTTTTGTTGCAGCATATACTGTAGGAGCTTCAGATTTAGCACGACCAATATACCAAGGACCATTAATAAACATAGCAGAATCACCAGCTAGATAATGTCCACCAGACACACCAGCATCACCACCAACAGCATCCAATGAAGTATTTCCATCACTATACATCTTAAGTAAAATTCCAGCAGCTTTTTCAAATACAGGATCTGTTAAAGGTTTTTCCCAAACATCTGGTCCACCTACTGAAGCAACAATATGACTGAACCATAACATTGAAGTCCAAGCATTTGTACCACCTGTCATTTGAGAGGTTGGAATATAGCCTGCAGCTTTAATTTTGTCGCAATCAGCAAAGAATTCATCATAGGTTGTAGGTATAGTTGTAATTCCAGCTGCATTAAAGATGTCCATATTGTACCAAATTGGAGTATAGCCCATTTCAAAAGGAATAGACTTTGTTTTGCCATTTACTGTTGCTTGTGCTACAGTACCTGGTGCAAAGTTATTGCCCCATGATCCCTTAAGATCATCAGTGAAGTCCATCATTATATCTGATTTATAAAACTTGAATGTTGTTTGATCAGGATTAAAGATGAAAATGTCAGGAGCACTACCAGCTGCCATCTGTGAATTAAGTTTGTTCTTAAATGCATCATAGTCAGGGTTTTCTTCAATTACTACTTTAATTTTACCAGCGTTTGCAACATTGAATTCATCAACCAATGTTTTAGTAATTTCAGATTTTGTATCTGCACCTACCCAAATGCTTGCCCATTTAAGTGTGATTTCTTTATCACCTTTTGCTTCACTTGAACCTTGTGCGAAAATGTTAGTGGAAATTGCACATAACATCACAAAGAAAATAGCTAAAAATTTTTTTAGTTTCATAAAATTCTCCTTTTATTTTTTTCAATAAGTAAATAATACAACAGAAATAAAATAAGTCAATCTTGTTTTTTATGTTTTTCATGAAATAAAAATAATTTAGTAAAAAATTTGATAAAATTTAGGTATAAAAATTAGATGTTTAAATTTAGTAATTATTTATCTGAAAATGAATTATATAAATATAATTTTTTATAATTAAATAAATTTAGTAAAAACTATATTTAAGTCGATAACTTTATATCAACTTGAGCTATTGTTTAAAGACTTAACAAATAAAAAGTTAAAATATGATTTATATAAAAAATATTTATCCATATAAAAATACGAATAAATATTTAGGAAATAAAAATACTTTATTATTGATAGTAATATATATAATACAAAGTAAATGAATAATTTGCCAAACCAATAATTTTTATTTTAAATAATTCTGTATCAACAACTCAACAAGACCTAGTTGTGTTATCAACTTATCGTACTTCTTTCCATAAACAGTTACCTCAGGAATGAAGCTTGTTGTTTTATTTTCATCAAGATTTCTTTGGATTTTCTGTGCCAATATTTTAGATATTACATCACTGCATGTTTCAATTACAAAGGTAGAAGGTGAGAAGTAGGTAATGATTGATTCCATTCCAAATGATAAATATTTAGCAGCCTCTTCTAAAATATCATCTACCTTTTGTTTATCTGCCATTTCCTCTAGATTAGAAAAAATTGGATTTGAATCAGAGGGTTGTATGTTTAATATGTAGGCTTGAAGACATCCTTTTCTGGAGCAAGTACACTTTGGTCCGTCAAAGTTAATTGGAATGTGTCCTGTCTCAAGAGTTGTTCCTCTAATTGTTTGGTATATTTTACCCTCATTTACAAGAGCACCGTTTACACCACGACGAAGAATGAATGTAAATAAATTACCATCATGATCTATGTCACCATAAAGATACTCGCCATAGGCAAGTGCTGAACAGTTATTTTGAAGTATTACTTCAAGTCCCAACTTATCTTCAAGCACCTGTGAAAGTGGATAATTAACTAGGCCCTTAATTCTAGGATAATAAAGTACCTTTCTATTAACTATATCTACTTGTCCTGGAGCTGCTACTGCTAAGCCAAGTATTTTATGTCTATTTATTTTGTTTTCATCTATTATTTCATTTACCTGAGATACAATCAAATCGACTACCATTTCAATGGTTTGTTCTTCTTCCATTAATAAATCAATTTTGGAAATACGAGTACCTGCAAAGTTAAATAGTCCCAAACTAAGGGATCCTGCATAGAATTCAAGTGCTATAGAATATACTGATGTTGGAACAATGGTAAATAAAACAGGTTTTCTTCCTTTTTTTATTTCTTCAATTTTATTTTTTTTTGCTTTAATAGGTTTAATTGAACCTCGCTCTTCAAGTTCTTCAAATATTCTAAATATTGTTGGTGCCTTCAATCCTGTAGTTGTAACAAGGGAGGATTGAGATACACCAGTATCACGAAATTTGTATATTTGTCCTAATACCATATTTATATTGTGAACGCGAATTTCACTAGCTCGCATTGGATTTGTGTTCATAATTTACCCCACCTTGATTATATTCTAATTAGAATACCATAATTGCTTTATAATAAAAATAAAACTTCATAAAAAAGTTATTTTTTTTATGAAAGTAATTATTAATTAAATTCTAAACTACATAATGCTTTGAGTAAAGAAAAATATTAAAATATACCTTATATGACATATTTGTATCATAAGCTATCATTATTTTGATAAATTATATTATTTTATTTACATCTATAAGCCAGTGTACTAATATATAAATTATGAAAATAGGAATGAGAAAACCAAGTATTAAAAAGAGCATAAGATCAAGAACAAGTATAAAACGAAATATTGTTCATCGTGGAGGCTTTAAAATGCCAAGAGGGTATGGTTGGCTCCGAAATCCAAAACGATACATGTACAATAAAGTCTATCACAAAACTACATTTGGTTTGAGAGATTTATTCAAAAGTTTATTTAAATAATAGGGGTTGATTAAAAAAAAACTAATTTTTTAGACTACATAAATTACTCTAAAGATATATTGTTGTAACCCAATCAAGCATTATGTAATGTGAAAAGTCTTGCTATTCTGCTTTTTCTCAACCAAAACTCTGGAAAAGCTATTCTTTTGTCATTGTCTTATACTTAATTTTACAAAATGAATA
>CAYWGU010000126.1:0-7421 GCA_964457975.1 uncultured Spirochaetaceae bacterium
AATTTTCCCCATAGCCACCTTAAAGTAACTAAATAATAAAAAATAATTATAATGAGTTTGGCTAGATTTTACGTAAATACAAAAATAAAAAGTTTTTTTGTCGTTTTGAGGTAAATAGCTCCATTTTTTAATTTAATTAAAATAAAACTGTACTTTTGTTTATTCTTGTAATTTAAATTTAATTAGATTATTCTAGAGAAGTTATAAAAACTGATGAATTAGAATTCTAAGCAAAGGCGAAAAAATATATATGAAATTTACAGAATTACCTTTTGATGCAAAAGTATTAAAGGGAATCGAAGAAGCAGGCTTTATTGATTGTACTATTGTACAGGAAAAAGTACTGCCCGTTGCATTAACAGGATGCGACTTAATGGTACAATCAAAAACAGGATCGGGCAAGACTGCTATTTATGTACTAACTATCTTACAGAATATTGCAAAAAGTGTAGCTGAGGGTAAAGAAAAACCTAAAGCCTTAATCGTAGCTCCTACCCGTGAACTTGCTGTTCAGATTGAAGCAGATGCAAAAGTTTTAGCATCAGGTTTTGATAATGTTAAAGTTGGAGCATTTTATGGTGGTGTTGGCTATGAGAAGCAAGATAAAATCATAGCTGATGGTTGTGATATCTGTGTAGGTACCCCAGGTCGTTTATTGGACTTTCAAAAAGGTCACAAAATTAATTTTAAAGATTTTAACATATTTGTTCTTGATGAAGCAGATAGAATGTTTGATATGGGATTTTATCCTGATGTTCAAAAAATGTTCTCTCTATTATCGAGTAAAGATAAAAGACAAACAACGTTATTTTCTGCAACCTTAAGCACAAAAGTAAGAAATCTTGCATGGCAGTACATGAATGAACCATCAGAAATTGAAGTACAACCTGAAGAAATTACTGTTAAGAAAATAACTCAAGAACTTTATCATATTGCAAAAGATGAAAAGTTTAATTTGTTCTTGCAGTTGATGGTTCGCGAAAACCCTGAAAATGCACTTGTATTTACAAATACAAAAGCAAAAGCAGTTGAAGTTGCAAAACGGTTGTCTCTAAATGGTTTTGCATCTCAATACTTAATGGGTGATATGGCTCAATCAAAGAGACTTCAAACTATTAACAAAATGAAAGCTGGTAATTTGAAGTTCTTAGTTGCAACTGATGTTGCAGCTCGTGGGCTTCAAATTGATGATCTTGAACTTGTTATTAACTATGATATTCCAGAAGATTTTGAATCATATGTACATAGAATTGGTAGAACAGCTCGTGCTGGTAAAACCGGTAAGTCTATAACTCTTGCTTGTGAAGAATTTATCTATGGCTTGGAGCCAATTGAAACCTACATTGGAATGAAGATTCCTGTAATTTGGCCAGTAGATGGAGAATTACCTGAAGTTGATGATAAGAGTAAAGGTAAATCCTTTAGAGATCTTGTAAGTCAAAAGGAATATGCTTCTAAAAAGCCTTTAGGTGCTAGACGAAATAACACTAGAGGTGGAAAACCTTATAGTAAAGATGGTAGACGACCTAATGATAGAAGACCTTCTTCTGATAGTAAACCTAATGATAGAAGACCTTCTTCTGATAGTAGACCTTCTGATAGTAGGTCAGATAACAAACCATACAAAAAAGAGTATAAGAAAGAATACAATAAAGATTATAAAGGTGATTCAAAACCAGTAGGCTTTAAGAATGCTCCTAGACCTAAAAATGCTAAGAGTTATGATGAAATTCAATTGATGTCACTTGATGAAAGACTTGCTTATTATAAGAAACAATATGGTGGGGCTAATATAAGTAGCACTCCTAAGAAGAAGAAACCGGGTGCTCCATTGCAGAATGCTCAAAAACCTTCTAGAACTTATAATAAGGACTTTAATTCTGATTCAAGACCAAAGTCAAACAATGGTGGAAGAAAAAGGACTTACAATAATAACAATAGTTCAAAACCGTACAACAAGAATGAGAATAACCATACTTCTAAGAATGATGGAGTTGACAACAAGTCATTCGATAAAGATAGGAATGCTTCTAAAGCAAAACCTCAGGTAGTAACAAAGCAGTCCAAACCTCAAACTAAAAGTACCAAAGATGAAAAGAAGAAAGGATTCTTCTCAAAGATCTTTAAAAAATAACATGTACATAAATGGTCTTATTCTTTTTGAATAGGACTATTTATTATAAACTCAAGGTGTATTATGTACGCCATGTATTAAATATTTTAAAAAAGAGGTATTAGATGAAGTATATTCACTTTATTATAGCTTTTACAATTTTTACGATTGAAGCATTGCTTACATATATATTTTGTTTTTTCCCAGCAATGATATTGAGATTGTTTGGAGCAAAAGAGAAATCAACAAAACTACTTTGTTGGTTTGCAAATATTTTAGCTAAATCAGCATTGTTCTTGTTGAATGTAAAAGTTCATGTTTTAGGATCTGATAATCTACCTGAAAGTTATCATAATGTAGCTTTGGTATCAAATCATCAAAGCTTTTTAGATATTGTAGCTTATTATGCTGTATTTAATATTAGTCCTGTTCCAATTGCCAAGAAAGAAGTAATGAAAATGCCTTTTGTTAGACATTTTGCATCTGGTTTGGATAGTATTTTACTCGACAGAAAGAGTCCTAAATCATCAATAAAAGCAATCCATGAGGCAACCGATAGATTGAAGAATGGCGGGTTATGTATAATATTTCCTGAAGGTACTCGTTCTAAGACTCAACAAATGGGAGATCTTAAAGCAGGTTCCTATAAGATGGCTCTTCGAGCAGGCAGTACCTTGGTTCCCCTTGTAATCAATGGAGGACGCTATGCTTTTGAAGATAAGAAGGGTTGGCATCGCTATCATGTTTATATTCAGGTGTTAAAACCTCATGAGGTTAAAAATCTTGATAAAGAAGAAAAGAAAGAATTAGCTGCAATGGTTTCACAACAAATCCGTGATGCATATACAAGACTTCCTGCAATAAAGATTAGATAAGAATTAATGAATTCAATTGAAATATCCAATCTAGCCTTTAAATATAAAAGTTGGGTTGCTAAAAAGAATAAGCCTGTTTTCACTGATTTAGATCTCAGTGTTAAAAAAGGTGAGCATCTTTTAATACTATCAAAGCCTGAGGGTGGTAAAACAACCTTTTCTAGAATAATTAGTGGCTTAATACCTAAATTTATTGATGGAAAGCTTTCAGGCTCTGTGTTTCTTAATGAGCGCAACATTGAAGAAGTAGAGCCTTATAATTTAATAAAAGATATCTGCTATGTATCGCAAAATCCTCTTGAGATGTTTGTGAGCACTACCTGTGAAAATGAAGTCGCTTTTCCTCTGCAATCCATGGGAATAGAACAAAAAGAAATAGAAAAGAAAGTATCTGAGGCCCTATTTAAATGGGGTCTTACGAACTACGCCAAAGCAAGTCCCTTTGAACTATCAGGTGGAGAGAGAAAGAGATTGCTACTTGCAGTATCAAATGCAATAGAGCCTTCTATTTACATCTTTGATGAATCCTTTGATGATCTTGATAAATATTGGCGTGATTTTCTTGCAAAAGAAATAATGAGTACAAATAAAACAATTATAACACTAAGTGCGAGATATCTTGTTCAATTTGAAGGTGTCTTTGATAAAATAAAGGTACTTGAAGGTGGAAGCATCAGAAGTATAGATGAGATTGAAGCTTTAAGATTATTCACACACAAAGATATAAACACCTATTTAAGAGATTCTGTTTTAATAAAACCTATTGCAGAAAGGACACGTCTGTATGGTGGAAAGATTCAAAGCTTATGTGTAAAAAATCTGACAGCAATTAGAAAAAGAGAATCTATTAAAGATGAAAAACCCTTTAAAATGGATTGTGTTGATTTCAACATAAAAAGTTGTGAGGTAATCAGATTGATTGGTAGCAATGGATCTGGTAAGAGTACGTTCTCTCGTATTCTTTGTGGGCTTGATGAATATGATTCAGGCATGATCAATTTAAATGACAAGAGTGCAATTGCTACAAAGCTTCAAGCGAATGTAGGTTATCTGTTTCAAAATCCTGATTATCAAATATTTCTTCCAACAATTTATGAAGAACTTGCATGGGGGCTTATTAATTCGGGAAAATATTCAAATAAACAAGTAAAAAAGATGGTAGAGGAATGTGCAAAACTTTTCTCACTTGATGTAAATGATACTCCAACTACAATGAGCTTTGCTCTTAGAAAAAGACTTCAAGCTGCTGTTTATTATCTACTTGATAGACCGTTTTTGATTCTTGATGAACTTGATGGGGCAATGAGCTATGATGATGCTTATTTTATAATTAATGAATTGAGTAAGAAGGGTTGTGCATTGGTTATCATAACCCATGATCATAATTTTGCAAAAGACATTGCAGATAAAACCTACCTTGTAGATTATGGCAAGATGGAGGTACTCCATGAATGCTAATATTTATATTGAAGGAAAGGGCCCTTTATATACAATGGATCCAAGAGCAAAGGTAATGGCAACCTTGTTTAGCTGTGTATATGTATTTACCCCTGTTAATTTTTATTCTGTGGTAGGTATTGGACTACTATTTATAGTTGTATCTCTTCATTCAATTGGATTAAAGAATACAAAGTCAGTTTTTTATACTGTTTTACCAATGCTAATAATAATGCTTCTGTTTTCTCCCTTATATGATAGAGGAGGAACTCCGCTTTGGGTTCATCGTGGTACCTTGATATTGACGAAGGAAGGTTTACTTCAGAGTCTTCTTCTTGATTTTAGATTTCTTTCAATAACCTTTGCTTGCTCGCTTCTATTTACTACAACGAAGATGGATGAGTTTATGCTAGGTTTGCAGGATTTTCATATATCATATAGAACCTGTCTTACAATTTCTCTTGTATTTAGATCCATTCCAGGTATCTTTGACTCATTCAATGATATAATTGATTCTCATAAATTAAGACGTGGTGCTGATAACAATGCAAATAAGAAAATTACCAATAGGATCAGAAACCTATTTCCAACGCTTACAAGTGCTTTGGTGGTGTCCCTTAGATCTATTCCAACCTTGGCTATGAGCCTTGAAGCAAGAGGTTATGGTTTAAAAAATGAAAGAACCAATTTCCATTCCCTAGATCGTTATAAACATCCTTTTTTACACAGTGTTGCATTTCTTTGTGTGTATGTATTACTATTCATCGTATTCAAATACTAAGGAGAGAGTATTATTATGGGAAATAAAAAGACAAGTTCAGCCTTGCACATTGCACTTATAGCTGTTCTTACTGCAGTTGTTGTTGTATTTACAATTCTTGTAAAGATTCCAACACCAACAAAAGGTTATCTGAACTTAGCAGATCTTGCAATCTGCTTTATAGCATTTACCTTCTCACCTGTCACTGCATTAATTGCAGGAGGTCTTGGTACCTGTCTTGCTGATATCATATCGGGTTATCCTCAATGGGCACCAATTTCATTTCTTGTTCATGGTTTGGAGGGTTTGTTTGTAGCTTTAATAGTTAAAAGAACTTCAGATCAAATTAGTGAAGGTGTTAAGGTATCAAATCTTAAGGTATTGCTTGCAATGGTTGTTTGTATAATTGTTGTTGCTGGAGGGTATTTTATCTTAGGTGCTGTAGTAATGAGCATTGGATGGGGAGCTGCTGCTGCAGGTGTTCCTGGAAATATTGCTCAAGCTGGTATTGGAGTAATAGCTGGATATGCATTATCTAGATCTGTTATAAAAGCATACCCACCAGTACAAGGACTTCTGTAAAAAATTTATAAAATAAATTGATATAATGTATAGAAATGTGATAGCATGAAAAACCAAATAAGATGCAACAAAACGTGTTGCATAATGCTATTTTAGGAGTAAAAATGCAACAAACGAATCCGGATTTAATTGTAGTACTAGATTTTGGTGCACAATATAGTCAATTGATTGCACGACGCGTTCGTGAACAAAAAGTTTATAGCAAAATTTTACCTTTTAATTGTAGTGCCAATGATATTAAAGAATTAAATCCTAAGGGAATTATCTTCTCCGGTGGACCTGCTTCAGTTTCTGAAGAAGGATCTCCAAAAGTTGATGAAGAAATCTTTAAGTTGGGCCTACCTATATTAGGTATTTGTTATGGGTTACAAGTAATGACCGTTCAAAACGGTGGTGAAGTAATTTGTCCAGTGAAAAAAGAATATGGTTTTGCAAAGATTAATATAGTTGCAGATTCACCAATATTCAAAGATGTTCCTCAAGACTCACAAATTTGGATGAGTCATGGTGATTCTGTTTCAAAATTGGCTCCCGGATTTAAGGTAACCGCTAGTACACCAAGCTGTCCTTATACTGCTGTTGAAAATACAGAAAAACAATTCTATGGTGTACAATTTCATCCTGAGGTAGTTCACACTGTTGATGGTACAACTCTTCTTAAAAACTTTATTTTAGATGTTTGTAAAGCAAAACAGAATTGGAGCATGAGTAGCTTCATTGATAATGCAATAAAAGAAATCAGAGAAACTGTTGGTGATAAACAAGTACTATGTGGTTTATCTGGTGGTGTTGATTCCTCAGTAGCTGCTGTATTGATTCACAGAGCAATCGGTGATCAATTGGTATGTGTATTTGTTAATAATGGTTTGCTTCGTAAAAATGAGGCTGAAAATGTTCAGCGTATTTTTGGTGAGAATTATTCAATTCGTTTGGCTTATGCAGATGCAGAAGATGCATTCCTTGATGCACTAAAAGGTGTATCAGAACCTGAAGCAAAAAGAAAAATTATTGGTAAGTTGTTTATTGATACGTTTTATGGTGAAGCAAGAACACTTGGTGATATTGCTTTCTTAGCACAAGGTACCTTGTATCCAGATGTAATTGAATCTCAAAGTGCGTTTGGTGGTCCGTCTTCTGTAATCAAGTCTCATCATAATGTTGGTGGTCTTCCAAAGGATCTTAAATGGAAACTATTAGAACCTTTAAGAAGCTTATTCAAAGATGAAGTTAGAGAACTTGGTAGAGAATTAGGCCTTCCTGAAAATATGGTTAATCGTCATCCTTTCCCAGGTCCTGGACTTGGAGTTAGATGTATTGGTGCAATCACAAAAGAGAGATTGGATACACTTCGTGATGTAGATGATATCTTTATTGAAGAAATTACCAAAGCTGGTTTATATGGTGAAATTTGGCAAGCACTTGCTGATTTACTCCCTGTAAAGAGTGTAGGTGTTCAAGGTGATAAGAGAACATACCGTGAGGTTTGTACCCTAAGAGCCGTTACAAGTGAAGATGCAATGACTGCAGATTGGTATAGAATGCCACCTGATGTATTGCAAACTATAGCTTCAAGAATATGTAATGAAGTATCCGGTGTTAACCGTGTACTTTATGATATTACCAGCAAGCCACCTGGAACAATTGAATGGGAATA
>CAYWGU010000127.1:0-7151 GCA_964457975.1 uncultured Spirochaetaceae bacterium
AAAAGAAGCTATATTCATAGCTAGCCAATAACCAGGTAACTTGAATAATCTGAACGACTTTCCTTGCTTCTCAAGGAGCAGTTCAATGCCAGCAGATACATATCCAATTACTTGAACTATTAAGAGTGCTTTAAAGATTGGTTCACTTATAGAAAAAAGGCATGGTAATAATATTCCTAAAGACAATATTGGTAACAACCATCTTATGATTTTATGAGAAAAGAGAAAAAAAGATATAATAGGGAATTTAAACGGATTCAAAAGAGTAATGTTTCGTAATACAGCAAACCACTCTGTTGAAATTATTCTTATCCTGCGAACCATCTCATCACTTGATTTTGAAGCTAAATTCTCATAAACAATTGCAGAAGGCTCTATAATTGCTTTACGTCCATTTTTTAAAGTTATTAAAGTTCTTTCAAAATCATCAGGAGAAGATGGATGAATTTGATTGTATAATTTTCTCCTGATCGCAAATAAACAACCACTAGCTACAATAATAGAATACAGTTTTGATTCATTTTTGCGGAGCCAACTTTCATATTTCCAATATAAACCTTCACCAGAATTGTTGCCATCATTTTGTTTATATATCATTCTTCCAGATACTAAACCAATTTTATCATCAGCAAAATGTTCAACTAATCTGTGTATTGAATCTTCCTGGATAAAGGATGAAGCATCTGTAGATACTATAATATCTGAATCTAACTGAGGTTCAATCAAATTCATAGCCGAAGCTTTACCATTCCTGGGTTGTTGGATCTGTAATTTAATATTATAATATTTATCTGCATAATCTTCTACAATTTGGTTAGTTTTATCAATACTATCATCAGAAACTATTATCAGTTTTATTAAATCAACAGGATAATTCAGTTTGATGAAAGAATCTAATAATGATTTTATGTTTTTTTCTTCATTATGTGCAGCTGCAACTACTGTTACCGTCGACAGGTTAATATTATCTTTCTTTTCTTTTCTAACTTTGAAATAACTAGCAATCTGCAAAATTATACCATATAAGAAAAGATGATAAAAAAGAAAAAAAAGTGAAGAGAAAAAGAAAATTTTCATTTATTCTCCTAATAATTTATAATAGATTGTCAGAAGTTTAACTTCTTCAGTTTTCCAATTAAAAAATTTTTCAACCGTTGTTCTTGAATTTTTTGCCATTTTTTTTCTTTTTTCATGGGCTTCTAAAAGAGTATTCAATGCGCCAGCTATTTGATCAACATTTAATGGATCTACAGAAATTCCAACATCATAATTTCCTATTTTGTTCTCCCAATCAGGAAAGTTTGGGTAGATAACTGGAAGTGAACACTCCATATATTCAAAAACTTTATTCGACCTTAAATTGTAATGATTAGGTATTGGTAAATAATTGACTATACCCACTAAAGATTTAGAAACTTCATAATAAACTTCTTCCTGTTTCATCCAGCCAAGATATTTGATATATTTATTATATTCTTCTAGGATTCTAGTTTTTAATTTTACATCTTCAAATTTACCAATAAGCTTCAAACAAACATTTTGGCCTAATTTCTCATTAAGTATTTTTACTGCTGCAACCATCTGATTTATTCCATATATAACATTCAGATTACCAATATAAACAATTGTATTATCTTTCTTTACTGAAGTAGGTGGCCTGATTATTGGAAAGTTATTTATAACAACTCTAGGTTTGTAATTGGATAAAATATCTTCGCCTGCAACAATTACAGCATCCATCAATCTGATCACAAATTGTTCAAGTATCCAGTATGCAAGTGAAATCATTTTCCTAAGTAATTTCGAAGGAATATAATCCTTATCAAGTATTTGTTTTGCTACATCTTCATGGATATCATAAATAATCTTTTTCTTCTTAAAATACTTTAAATACAAGCCAATAAAAATCAGCTCAGGATCATGAAAGTGAAATATTTCAGCATCAATTGTTTTTAATTTCCTGAATAAGCATGTTCTAATTTTCTTTCGATCTGACATAGTCTTCCAAATCGGTAAATTAACTAACCGAAAAGAATTAGTAAAAACTTTAGATTCTTTTGCAGGTGCCAGATATGTAACATCATAGATTTTAGCTAATGAATGACACTGTTTATTATAAATTCTAGTATCGTCCCAATTGTGAACACTAGAGAACACACATACTCTTTTCATATTAATTAAATTCCCTATTTAGAATTTTCAAAAAACGATCAGCTTGATGAGCTCTTGAATATAAAGCTATTTCTTTTGTATTTCCAATATATTCTTTATAACTTCCGTTAATAAAATTGGATATTTCATCTATCGACTTTGTAGCGATCCCCTTGTTTGTTTTGTTTAAAATTGATGCAATATGCGCCTTTTTACTGCATATTGCTAAAATTGGAGCTGAAAACGGTAGATATTCAAATAATTTCCCTGGTAGAACCCCTAAATCAATCGAATCTTTAGGCTTAATGTTTTCCAATAAAATTAAGATATCGCAATTACAAGCAGTTTCATAAACAGTAAAAGCTGTCGCAGGAGGTAGTATGTTAACATTCTGATATCCTGATGTAATTTTGTTTATTCTCTCAATCCTTTCTTGCTGCCCTAATAAATTCACATTTAATTCAATATCCGATCTATTTTTAAGTGATTCTAATAAAAGTATAAAACTCTCTTCCCTATGTGGATATATTCTACCCGCATAATATAATAGTGTCTTCTCTGTTGCATTTGAACATAAATATTTTTTTCCGGAAAAACCATTAAAAATTTGATAAACTTTTTTATTATGAAGCAATTCTAACTTGGCAATAGTAGTATCACCAACTGTTGCTGTTAAACAATCAGCAGTTTTTAATAGCCATCTTTCTATATGCTTGTCACACAATTTCTGAAAATAGTTTTTTAAATATTTTTGATATAAATAGGCTGGATCTCTAATATCGCAAATCCAATAAAACTTCTTTCGCTTAATTTGTAAATATTTAGCAAACAATGCCGTTGAATAAGGTCCCACAGTTGTTAATACAATGTCAGGATTAACTGAATCGAAGTAATCTTTAAGGTGATGCCTAAATTTCCAAAACCAAGATATCCAAGTACTATCAAAAGCTTGAATTTCGTTTGTAAATTTATTAAGAAGTTTGTGGATAAATGATGTTTTATACTCACCCTCAACTTCATAATTTTCCTGCATTCCGACTCTTCTTATTTTTTTTTTAGGAAGAGGGCAAGGCAAATCTCCACTTGAATTCATTGTAAATACATAAATTTCATATTCTTTATTCAGAGTTGGTATCATTTCTGCCCATCTGCGACTAGCTATAGCATTCATTGGTGGAAATCTATATGTAATAATCATTAAGCGTCTCATATCCATAACCTTTAATAACAATAGTTCAAAATTAAATACAAAAAAGAAAGAATTGATAGCATAAAGAATGTAAACATTAAAATAAAATACCAGATTTTTGATTTTTTATTCTCATTCTTTAACAACGCAGAGGAAATTAGAAACAAACAAACTAAAGATAATACATATAAGGAAATCAGTTGTAATCGTCTACTATAATAAATGCTGAATTTTCTTTTAACTGGTGAAACAACAGTATTTTGATAATAAATAATTTTTGCTGTATTTCCATCGAAAGAAAGCGCTGAATTATTAAATTCAATGGAATATTCTTTCTGATGGTTGTATTTTAAACAATCATCAGCAAAGTTGAGATTCTCAATTGGAGTCTCAGTTGATAATGACACAATGTTAATCTCCAAATTCGTTCTTTCAATTACAACTGCTGATGAAACAAGATCATGGGTGTTTACTGAACTCCAACCAATTTTTGGAGAATTCAATCCTTTTACCACTTCAATTTGATTAGCATATGATTGTAGATAGTAATCTTGATTATTAGCCTTAATTTCAATACAATTCTCATTTATCTGGGTAAGTTTCAAAATATTATTAATATGAAAAAGCCTTAACCACTCCTGCTGATGAGTATTTTGGATCTCATCAATAATAAACAATGATCCATCAACTTTGTTTTTTATGAATCTTCGCTCAATTCTTTCTTCACTTTCAGAGTCCAAAGTACACATAAAGATAACGCTAGTATTTACATAACTCGTTATTTTTGTTAGATAATCCTTTTGATAATCTCCTAATTGTGAATTAGGCAATAGTGAATTGTGAGCCTGAATACTAATGGTGTAATTACGGTCATCACTCAAGGTGAAATTGAGAAAACCCGTCTCCGTAAAGATTAGATTCCCAGAATCAGAATATAGAAATGAGAAAGCATCATGATGTTTGTGAGTAGCTGACAAACCAGTTGAACGGAGTTGTAATGTGGAATTATCAGATTTCAAAAATACATATCCTGCTAATGAATCAGCTAAAAAAGACGGATTATCTTTATAGAGGTCATCTTCAAATTCTACTATTTCAGTATCACCAATAGGAGAAATATTTCCATTACTAATTAATAGTAATGGTATATTTTTTTTTGCATTATCAATAATTGATGTAATTTCTCTTGAAAGTAGAGTATCTCCATTTGCCAAGGTAATAAATTCATCACTCTTCTGTAATGTGAGAAAATGGTAACCAGGAGAATTTTCTAAGTGAATACCTTGAGGTGAAAAGCCATTTTTTATTTGCTTAGAGAATCGTTTTATAGCGATTTCTTTATATCTACTAGCGTATTTGTCTTCATCCATATGAAGAGCTGCAAAATAGAGTGCTATATCTTGATAAATGCCATGATTATGTGGAAATGAATAATTATTAGAATTCTTTAAGTAAAAAACTGCATCAGTAAGGTATAAATCTAGTAGTTCATTGAAATTATCGTCATCTGATAAAAATTGATTAATATAGTCCCGGAAAAACAATACAACAATTGTCCGTTTAGCTGTACTATGGTCATTCCATGCATATTCCATAGATTTTGGATTGAAACGAGAGTTATTTTGTATCCATGATTGTATAATCTCCTTTCCTTTTTCCAGGTATTGAGAATCATTTGTATTGGAATGCGCCAATAACAAGTGCCAGATAATTGTCAAAGAATGAGAATAGAACTCATGACTATTATTCTTATAAACATTACTATTTAACCAGAGCTCTTTAATATTCTTTTTGATTGGAGGAAATTCTAAATCTCCATTACAAATAGTGTAGATATTATTTAGTGCATCATTGGAGATTGAAATAGAGTTTTTTTGAGTTACCGAATGATAATCAAAAAAGAAACTATATTGTAACCAATCTCTAACTGAGAACGATATTTCATTGATATGAATCTCTTTGAAAATTGGATAAATTAAAACTACAAAACATAGAATACATAACATAATAAAATAATAGCTATTAATTTTCTTCCAATTTATCATATTTCAAATCCGTACATTACAATATTTCTTTAATTATTTTTTTTGAGTTAATTGTATAGTTCATTCTAATTAAACTATATCCTTTATTACCTCTTTTCAAGTTAAAATATCCTGACAAAACTATAATCAAAATTTATCCATAATCAATTTTAGAATTGGTTCATCATGTTCCCATGAATATTGTTTCCGCACCTTTAATGCGTTATTTTTACATTTATTTAGAAATGCGTCATCAGAGATAAGCTTTTTAATCGCATCGCGTAATTCATCAATATTCTGTTCATGATGAACTAATCCTAGTTCATTACCTAAAATCACTTTCTCTATTTCAGGGAAATTGCTTCCAATTGAAGCAATTCCTGCCATAATACATTCCATCAGTTTATTTGGAAGTGAAATATAATGATTAAGAGTATAATGAAATGGCTGTAATCCAACATCGGCTGAAGCAATAACTGATAATAATTGTTTATAAGGAACAGAATCCTTAATGAAAATCCGATGCTGTAAGTTCAATTTAATTATATAGCTGAATAGTTCATTTTTATCGCTACCTTCACCCAAAAATACAACTGTAACATTATCTAGAGTTTTAACAGCATCCACAACATCAAAAACACCTCTTACTCTTTTAAGTAATCCCTGATAAATAAGAATTTTATTATCAAGCGGTATATTAAATTCATGCCTTAGTAAATTAGTTTGTTTTACATCTTGGTATGGAGAGCAATTTCTAAGAACAACTACATCATTTAGTCCATACTTCTCTTTAAGGTGATCTGCTCCAGTTTGTGAAACCATAATAACTACAGGTATGCATTTAATTATTCTTTTTTCGATAACTCTCCAAATATACTGTTTTAGTTTCGATGAAGACCTATATACACTTCCATGAAACCAGATTTCATGTGAATCATAGATAATTTTAGCTCGAGTAAATTTTGCGATCAGAAAAGCAACAAGTAATGTATCAAGATCATTAGCATATATTATATTAGGTCTATTAAATACACCTACAATGAAAGTTAATATATTATATGCAATTGTGTTTAAAAAACTAATTAATAATAACCTAATCTTGAAGTTTTTAATAAAAAAATAAAATCTATTTTTCCAATTTTTTTTACTTCTTTTCTCTAGCATTGTAATAGACTTTGTTCTCACTTTCGCATAGATGGAAGAAAATAAAGGAACTCGTATTATTGTGTATTTTCTTTTTTCACAAATTGGTAAATCTATGTATGCTTTTTGTGCAATAACAACGACACTGTATCCCATTTTTAATATGGAATTCACAGTTTTTTCTACCCTAGCATCATTTGTATAGGCATTCCTAACTAAAGATAATACTTTTCTTTTCATTTATGTTTGTTTCCTATAATTAAAAACATATTTTCTTGCATAAATAACAATATTAGAAATATTCTTATATGTTACAAGTTTAAATATTGGAGATACTAATAAAATCAGAATAAATATTGAAATCTTAATTACAAAATTTAATTGAACATAGTTTACCAATACAGAAGCAAACAAAATTAATACCCCAAAAAATAATAATCGCCATTTATCATAAGCTACGTAATACTTTTTTTGAGTAAGATAATACAAAATGATCACATTTAAAAAATAAGCAAATAAAGAACCCAATGCAGCTCCCATGATTTCAAATCTGGGAATTAGTATGAAATTGAAAAGTATATTCAATATTGCTGCCGCAAAACTCGAAATTGCTACATATCTTGTGTGATTTGTTAAAACCGAAC
>CAYWGU010000128.1:0-2014 GCA_964457975.1 uncultured Spirochaetaceae bacterium
CGTGCAAGCGTGGAACAACGCCCAGAACGCGATGGTCCATAATAGACTCTCCCCAAGCTCTGTTAGTCTAACTAAAAAGAGAAATGAACTTTGGTTCCTAGGAGATTGCGCTGCAAGACTAGATAATAAAGTCTATTGCTATAATAAAGAAATAGATGACCTTACAACAAACCTTAGAGTATTTACAATTCAAACTGCTATTGCAGAGGGACGAACGTCGTATGAAGAATGTCTGAAACATGATGTTGGTCGTGATGTAATTATTCCTTTGATAGAAAAACAACAGCTATATCAAAATAACAATAATGGTACTAAATTCTGCTATGGTGTAATGGATGGATACAAGACTTTAGAGAAAGACATTCATGTAATTAGTATTTCTAAAAATATTACATCCATAATACTTACAAGTGATGGGTACCCTGTCATTGAAGAGACACTGGAGAAAACAGAAGAAGCACTATTTAATATATTGAAGGAAGATCCTCTTATGATTGGAAAATATGCTACAACAAAAGGTCTTTCCGATAATAAATGCTCTTATGATGATAGAAGTTATCTAAGGTACGATGTAAGTTTTTAAAACTTTAAACAAATCAAAATAATTCAAATTATTTCAATATTTGAACATGAGAAAATATCAAATAAAAAAATACTAGAAAGATATAATAGGTAACTCATACGCTCTAATCTTGAGTAAGTATTAGAGCAATATATCATTGTTAATTCTTTTCATAAAAAAACCCCCATGAAATATGCTGAGCATCAGACCTATTCCATGGAGATAATTATGTAAAACAATTACTGAGAGACAATTTACTAATTAACATATCCTTTAGAAGCATCTCTTACAGAATTATACATTGTGCTGATTTGCTCATCAGTTAATGTAATTCCATAAATATCTTTATAATAAGATCTAGTTTCTTCAACTATGTTAATATCTTCAAACAATGAAGGGTACACAGACTTAGCCATCCATAATAAAGTAACAGGTGTATCTACACCTGGTGTATAGCTTCTATAACTTCCAAGTGGAAGTTTATATACTTCATTATTTTGAACAGCTTTGACGCTACTCCAATCATCATTACCAATTGCATTGGTATATAAATCTTCAGGCAATGCAGAGGTAAAGTTGGTAATAAATACAACATCAGGATTCCAGGTGTAAACCTGCTCCATAGTAATAACAGCATTTGAATTATCAATTTTGATACTTTCTGCAATGTTCTTAGCACCTACTGCATCAGCCCACCATTGACCAAAGA
Organism: uncultured Spirochaetaceae bacterium; assembly: GCA_964457975.1. Classification (GTDB taxonomy): domain Bacteria; phylum Spirochaetota; class Spirochaetia; order Sphaerochaetales; family Sphaerochaetaceae; genus Pleomorphochaeta. The sequence continues at coordinate 1,272 of CAYWGU010000128.1, forward strand.
AACTCTTACCTGATGTTATCATTTTCTTATCATTGTATAGAAAGAGGAACAATACCTGTCTTTTATCTGCATCAGATAATGTACTAGTTCGCTCATCAATCATGTTTTTAATATTGATGCTATAAGCATCAACTTCCTCTGCTACTTCAGTACCATGATCGGGAAATAATTTACCAAGTAATCCAGTCCACTGTCTGTATGTTTCAAGAACATCATAGTTCCATTTGGTTGCAGAAACACCAATAGCTTTCATACCTGCATTTCTAATCATATCACCTTGAGCAGGTTTGGATGCGCTATACAAAACTACATCCGGATTTAATAGCATCAACTGTTCAACATTTAAATCACTACCAGTCATGAAGGATGTATCAATATCAAGATAAGAGGGATATAGTTGACCCAATAGACCACTTTTAGCAGCACTCATTGAAACAGGATGAATACCAACCAATGATTCAGAGCTACCTAAGAAAACTGTTAGTACTGATGGTAAAGGATAGATATCTGTTGTAACAACTCTCTTGGGATTAGCCATCACCTCAGTTACATATCCATTGTCATCAGTAATGGATACCATTTGAACTTCTTCTTTAAGCTCTGTAGTGTTATTTACAAAACTTTTATTTGCTCTTTCTTTAGAGCCTTCTTTTGCTCTTTCATTTGATCCTTGGGCAAATGTCAATGTAGACACTCCCAAAAGCATTATAGACAATGCTAATATAAACTTTTTCATTTTATCT
>CAYWGU010000128.1:2114-4839 GCA_964457975.1 uncultured Spirochaetaceae bacterium
ACCCATTCATCACCTTTTTTACCTAGTAATGAGGGAAATTTATTAATATATATTCTTCCTGAAAATGCGAAATCAGGTAGATTTACAAAATTTGTGGTAGAACTTACCAAGTGCTTAAATAATCCATCACCTATAACAGTATCAAATGCTTTTAAATGATTTTCTAAATCTTCTTCTCCAAGAAGAATCTTATCCTCATTACATAATACATTTGCCTCATCTCTTATTAGAGAATAAATAGTACAATCTTCTTGTATTAGTTTTGCTACAGCATTTGAATAAACCGATTCTCCAATGATGGCAATTTTTCCACCATGATTAGTTCTTCTTACAGTTATAGTTTTCTTTGCTTTTAGGTGTTGAATTATTTCATTTGTTTGCTGTTGTCCCATGGGAGATCCAACCACATAAGGAATACCAAATTGCTTTTCCATGTATTTGGCTGTTTCAAGACCAGTAGAAGATACAACTAGGTTGGCCATAGCAGAGGAAGAATCTTGCATACCATCTATTTTATCGCCCATTGCCCAAACACTTGTAACTTTAAGTCCTCCGTCTTCAAGACAAGAAACCATATCATCTACAATTTCTTGATTCTCATAATCCAATGGAATGCAACCAAGAATATTTATAGTATTTTCAATTGTTTCAGTTTTAGGTTTTACAAAGCGTTTTGCCCACTCACAGAGAGAGCTCGCCGCACCCGAGATATAGGAATGCATTCCGTTTGTCTCAACACATAGTGTTGGAATATTTGATCTTCTCTCAATATCTTTACAGATAGCCATTAAGTCCATTCCAACCATGAATGGAATTGGAGTTGTACAGACTGCAATAAATTTTGGATGTTGCTCACAAGCAGTTGTAACACAATCATTTATAAACTTTTCTTCATCGCCGAGTACTGCCTCATATTCAGTTAATCCTGATACATATACCATGCTTTGCATATCGTACCATCTTGGCTCATCATGTGTTGTATATGAGCTATTACAGCCTGATGCATCATGAATAACAGTCATACCACCTAGCTCATATAATGCAGAGCAAACTCCAGAGGTATCAGCTGAGTAAACACTTATAATCTTACATGCTTCATTAACCACAAGAACACCCCCAAGCTTTTACACTAATTATCTTTTTAGTATCCTTTACATTGTAGTAAGCATCTTTTATATCACGGAGTAGATGGCTTAAACCATTGAACCCTTGATATCCACTTCCTTCAACTATATTTACAAAGTGATCTGTTCCATCAAAGAAGGCAGCTTTCTGACCTATTGCCAGAATTCTATTGTTTCTCTTTCCCTTTCCTTCTCCCTCTTTATGAGTGAAGAGAGAAGAGGGATGACTTGGACTTTGAAGTTTTAAGTTTGGTCTATTTTGTCGTAACCATTCAAAATCAATTAAGTCTTCATCAACACAAGCTTCAACATACAATGTACTTACAACTATTCCATATTCTTCCAACAATCTTGCAAGGCTAAAAGCTCTAACAGTTGCAGTGTAATCAATTGAAACTGTCCAATCTTTTAGTAACTCTTTTAATTCCAACAACTGTCTTTTGACAATTACTTCAGATTCATCAGTATTGATACCAGTTCCAAATATTTTAGCAAGCTTTCTATTCTCTTCTTTGATCTCATCAATGCGATAGCTCAATGGAGAATAATAGAGTTTTTTATCAAATCTTTTGGCAAGCAATTCAGCGCCTTGGCGAGCAGCTTGTAGGTTATAAATCAATATTTTAGATTTACCCATGTCTTGGAATTCATCAAATTTGTCATACAAGTTAATATCACGATAAATGTAATTAGATGCTTTAACTATCTGTCTTAAATCTGAATTCTCTTCTAAGCAGAAAGCACTACCCAAAATACTAACACCATTATCTTCAATATCTTGTTTATCAAGATATGCGTAGAGTTGCATTCTCATCTTTTCATCAGGATTGATTCCACTGTTTCTCATTGTAGGTGTCATGTAGCAATCTTGAAAATGAATATCTGGAAAGCGCTTTCTTAACTCTCTGTTGCAATATTCAAAATCACAACCTGCGAAAGAATGTAAACAGGAAGAAAATACCTCAACGGCTTTAGGTTGATACGGTAGTCTTTTGATTACATCAGCACTTCCCTCAATTATTTGATTTTCCAAATCACCATTTATAATGTTTTCCTCTTTTACAAGGATACAGGAAAAATGATCTTCAAACCCACCTTCATGAGCAGATAAAACTGTACCTCTTAAACAACCATCAGCACATACAAATATTTCATGTCCTTCTGGAAGTAAAATACCTGTATGAACAATACTCCAAGATCCACGTACGGGCGGATTGTATTGAAGTCCTGCATAGAAAAGATTGGAAGAATCACAATCTTTAATAAGGGAATACTTTGGTTCATTCTCTTTTAAATTATGAATACTTCTCATTAAATAGCATCTCCTCTATTTTCTTCTTTATTCTCTTCTTTATTCTCTTCTCCACTATTAGTTTCTCTAATGTGATTTCCTTGATTACAAGCCTTTAATACGCTATCACAAAGAGTTCTGTATTCATTAGCCATAGCAGATGTAGGATTCAGCTCCATTACAGTTTTTTCGACTTCATCAGCATCCTGTACTTCTGTGCTGAATGGAAGAGTACCAACTTGTTGTGATCCTATAAATTCACATAAGTCATTTATTTTATTCTCTTCATCTTTTACATTACGCTTATTTA
>CAYWGU010000128.1:4939-7122 GCA_964457975.1 uncultured Spirochaetaceae bacterium
CCACTAAGAACAGCATCCATTCTTCCGTCATGTTTACTTGTATCCATTGCAGTAGTTGCAGGAATCAATGCAGTTGGAAGAAGAAGTCTTACAAGAGAAAGTAAATAAAGTGTTAATTCAAAATCACCCATACTCTCATCTCTAAATGGTGTATCTTGGTGTGGAATAAATGGTCCAATTCCTACCATTTCAGGTTTAAAGTCTCGTAGGAATACAAGATCAGATACAAGGTTATCCTTAGTTTGATAAGGACTTCCTACCATCATTCCAGCTCCCACTTGATATCCAATATCTTTCAATTCTTTAAGGCAGTTAATTCTATTCTCTAATGTTAGTTCTTTAGGATGTATTTTATTGTAATGAATGCTATCTGATGATTCATGTCTAAGTAGAAATCTATCAGCCCCTGCGTCAAACCATTCCTGATATAGCTCTCTACTCTTCTCTCCAACACCTAATGTAATTGCACAATCAGGAAATTCTCTCTTAATTCTCTTTATTATATTTGTTAGACGATGCTCTCTATCAAAATAAAGATCCTCACCACCCTGCAATACGAATGTACGCATTCCAAGTTCATACCCATTAGAGCAACAGGACAAAATCTCATCCTCAGTTAGACGATATCTCGCTACATTGGAATTGGATTTTCGAAGTCCACAGTAATAGCAATCGTTTTTACATATATTAGTAAATTCAACAATTCCTCTATAATAAATATTATTCAGAAAATGGCTAATACTAACAGATCTAGCCATTCTAGCTGCTTCCTCTACAATATCTTTGTTATCATAATCAGCTAATAGCTGAGATAACTCATCTCTCTCTAGATAAGATGTTTCATAAAGCTTATTTAATAATTCAATTCCCATTGCAAACCTCCTTAATTCAAGAACAAACCAATTAACAACAGATTGTAGAATATGTTGTCTTAATTCCTATTCCTTTATGTTTTGATAAATTTATATTCAATGAATTGATTTCATCATAAGGACCTTCCATAACAACTGTAATCAATTGAATATCTCTTTCCTTTTGAGGCAACCCCATTCTACCTTTTATGTATCTTGAAACATTATGTAATTCCGCGTTAACAAAACTTGACGCATCTATATCTTCAACAATGATTGAAATCATTGCCAATCTATTTTTGTTATCTGATTCTTGCTCAAGTAATAAGTTTGAGTCTTCTTTTAATATTTCCAAAGGAAGGATATCTTTGTATATCTTATTCTCTGTTTCAATCTCTCCAATGATGGTTCTAACACCAAAGGTAGATATAAGATTATTTTCTTTAATTATCTTATGAGTATCTCCAAAGATAGACTCTCCACCTTGTTTTAGCATCAAGGACTTATTTGCTCTTTGAAGAGCATGAGTTGGATAGTGTGTGTTGAATATTACAGCCATGCCCTCATCTACTAGAGCTGATAGAACATTAAGAACAATCAATTGATTTTTAAAATCAAGATTTGATTCAGGCTCATCAAGAACAATCAACTTGGGATTAGATACTAATGATCTAGCAATTAAGAACAACTGTAGTTCTCCTCCACTTAATTCATTGGCTCTTCTATTTTTTAATCTAGTTACACCTAATTTTTCAATTACCTCTTCTGCCTTCTTTACATCATGAAGGGATGGAAGAGAGAAATATCCCATTGTACTTGCTCTACCAAGCAATACATATTCAAGACATGTTAATGAGCTCTGCTCTACATTTCTTGATTGAGGTACATATGATATTTCTTTCCAGAGATCATGAGGTTTATAAGATTTAATTGATTTACCATTAAGCTCACTATCACCATGACTCCAATTAAGAAAACCAAGCATATTTCTAAGTAAAGTTGTTTTACCAACACCGTTGGGACCTAAAATTGCTAACAGGTCACCACTTTCTATATTGAAGTTGATGTCTTTTAATATTTTTGTATCTCCATAGCTAAAGCAACCATTGTTTACACTGAATTTCATTATATTCCCCTACTTGAATTTCTTAATAAAAGAATGAAGAAAGGAGCACCTATAATAGCAGTTAATACAGAAATTGGTATTTCAGAGCCTGTAGCACTACGTGCAACAGTATCTATGACAACAAGAAATACTGCACCAATTGATATTGATGCTGGAATTAATTTTGAATTATTTGATCCAAACATCAGTCTACAGATATGTGGAAC
>CAYWGU010000129.1:0-7018 GCA_964457975.1 uncultured Spirochaetaceae bacterium
TTAGTATTTATCAATACAAAAAAAACTAGGAGTTTTAAATGAACGAAGTAAAAGAGCCGAATAAGCGTCCCATATACCGTTTTTATTTAGGAATAATAATATTTTTAATTTTGATGAATTTTATAATTGCACCATTGTTTATTTCAAGTAATATCAGCAAGGTAGATTACAGTACCTTCATCAATATGTTGGATGAAGGATTATTGGATACAGTTCAAGTTAAGGAACATATAATTTACTTTACAACCACATCAGATATTGATGAAATACGTCAAGTGTATTCAACTACAACTTTTGATGATCCCTCGCTTGTAGATAGATTGCTTGTTGCTGGGTGTGAATTTGGTTCTGTTGCTCCCCAGGAAACAAGCCCGTTGATAGCTTTCATATTGGGTTGGGTTGTGCCTATCATCTTCTTTGTAATAATAGGAAAGTTTTTGACAAAGCGCCTTAAGAATGGTTCAGGTGGTGGCCTTGGTGGTGCAATGCAATTTGGTAAGAGCAATGCAAAGGTATATGTTCCCTCAACCTCAGGTATTACCTTTAATGATGTAGCCGGAGAAGATGAGGCTAAAGATTTACTGACTGAGATTGTTGATTTCTTAGAGAATGGTGATAAATATACAAAGATTGGTGCAAGACTTCCAAAAGGAGCCCTTTTGGTAGGGCCTCCTGGAACTGGTAAAACCATGCTTGCAAAGGCTGTAGCCGGTGAGGCAAAGGTTCCTTTTTTCTCAATTTCAGGTTCTGAATTTGTGGAGATGTTTGTTGGAATGGGTGCTGCAAAGGTAAGAGATTTATTCAAGCAGGCAAATGAAAAGGCTCCTTGCATTATATTTATTGATGAAATAGATGCCATTGGTAAGAAAAGAGATAGCCAAGGTATTGGTGGTAATGATGAGCGAGAGCAGACTCTTAACCAACTATTAACAGAAATGGATGGTTTCGATGCATCAAAAGGTGTTGTTATTTTAGCAGCTACAAACCGTCCGGAAATTCTTGATCCAGCATTACTTAGACCAGGCCGTTTTGATAGAAGAATTCCTGTAGAACTTCCTGATTTAATAGGAAGAGAGGAGATTTTAAGGGTACATGCAAAGAATGTTAAGGTGGATCCAAGTGTTGACTTCAATGCAATTGCCCGCACTGCAACAGGTATGAGTGGTGCTGAACTTGCTAATATAATAAATGAAGGTGCCTTGCATGCTGTTCGTGAAAAGAGAGATAGGATAATGCAAGTAGATCTTGAAGAAAGTATAGAAATTGTTGCTGCAGGATATCAAAAGAAGAACAAAATTTTAAGTGAACATGAGAGACGAATTGTTTCTTACCATGAAACAGGTCATGCCCTGGTAGCAGCACTGCAATCTCATAGTGCTCCGGTTCATAAGATTACAATCATTCCAAGAACCTCTGGTGCCTTGGGTTATACAATGCAGATAGAAGAGGGAGAGCACAATCTAATGAGCAAGGAAGAGTTGCAGAATAAGATTGCAACCTTCACAGGTGGTCGTGTAGCAGAGGAATTGATTTTTAACAGCATCACAACAGGGGCTCTAAATGATATTGAGCAAGCAACACGATTAGCACGTGCAATGATTACTCGTTTTGGAATGGATGATGAGATTGGAATGGTTGCACTTGAAACTGTTAATTCACCCTATCTTGGTGTTGATACCTCTCTTGCCTGCTCCGCTGAAACTTCAGCAAAGATAGATAAACTTGTAATAGCTGAAGTTCAACGTGAGTATAATAAAGCAAAGAAATTATTATCTGCAAACAAAGATAAACTTGATGAACTTGCAGAATATCTATTGAGGGAAGAAACAATAACTGGAAAGCAGTTTATGGAGATTCTAAAAAAAATTGAAATCGAAGCATAGTTTTAATGGATATATGCAATTAAAGGAGCTTAAGGCTCCTTTTTCTTGATTGCTCCTAATAATATGAAGTGTCAGAATGATACATTTTGTTGCACTGTGATATTAGTTGTGGTAAACTTTGTTTATGAAAATATGTTTTACAGGTGGTGGAACACTAGGCCATGTTTATCCAGCAATTGCAATAAGAGAAAGTCTAGATAGCGACCTTGGTGATATTCAGTGCTATTGGATTGGTCGAAATGATAATAATGAGAAATCTATTGTTGAAGATAATGGAATTAAATTCTATTCGATTAGCAGTGGAAAACTACGTCGTTATTTTTCTCTAAAGAATATATCGGATTCTTTTAAAATACTTCGAGGATACCACCAAAGTTACAAGATACTTAAGAAAAACAGGGTGGATGTTGTATTCTCCAAAGGTGGTTTTGTATCTGTTCCTGTGGTATATGCAGCACACAAATTAAAGATACCTATTGTAACTCACGAATCAGATAAAACCCTTGGTCTTGCAACACGTCTTAATGCTAGAGTTTGCAATAAGGTATGCCTTGGTTTTGATATTGATGGAGTTGATAAGAGTAAATTTGTATATACAGGAAATCCTATACGAAGCTCACTGTTAAAATGGGTGGATTGTGATTGCGATGAAAAGAGGGATGAAATTGTTTCAAATTTGGTGAATACTGATGTTAGATTTCAGGACTTTTATAATAATTATACATCAAACTTTGATGTTGAAAAACCCCTGATTCTTGTAACAGGTGGCTCGCTTGGTGCTCTTGAAATTAACAACATCATATTTAATAATTTGGATTATCTAACAACTCATTATAATATTTACCATCAAATGGGAAATTCCTACAAAGAAATAAAACGAAATAGATATATTGGTGTTACCTCAATTGGAGATGAAATTGGATTCTTATATTCAAAATGCTCCTTGTGCATTTCAAGGGCTGGTGCTGGAACCGTCAATGAAATTATAAATTTAAAGGTAAATAGTCTGTTAATTCCTTTGTTAACAAATGCAAGTCGTGGAGAGCAATTGGACAATGCCCAGTATTTTGAAGAAAGAGGCTGTGTTGCAGTTTTATCTGATAGAGAAAATTCACAAATATTCATAGACAGTATTTCTGATTTGATTGATAATAAAGTAGAAATAGAAAAAAGAAAAGTTATGGAGAGTTGCATGAGTGAATCTCATGCAAATAAAAATTTATGTAATGTTATAACATCAGTTATAAAGGAGTAGTTATGGATTGGGGAATTACGTTAGGAAGTACCTTTTTTAATAGTCTGGATATAATAATTTTCTGTCTTTCTTTGGTTGGCGGAATCGCTGGAGCTTTTGAAGGGTTTGCTAAAACCTTTACAGCGAAGGTTGGAATTATAGCCGGTATTATTGTAGGTGCAATGTTTACAAAACCAATATCTGCAATTTTATTAGATCATTTTCCAATGAATCCAATGATTGGTGCTTTGATTTCCTTCATGCTTGCCTTTGCAGTTGGTTATTGGTTGCTTTTATGGATTGGTAACTTCATAGCAAAGTTGATGGACAATCTTGGAATTGGTGTTATTGACTCAATTATTGGTTTTATCTTTGGTATAATAATTACATTTGCAGTTTGTGCAGGTATTATTTATTTATTTAGCTTTCAAAATTTGGTAGATATTTCATCAATTATAGGTAAGTCCTATCTGTATCAAACAATAGTATTACCATTGATCCCTCAGATAGCAGAAAAGGTGAATCGTTAATGTTTGAAAGATTGAAAATTACTCAACCTTTGCTTGCATATGAAATTGAAGAATCAATAAGAAGCAATACCTTTTCAGCTTCATCTCTTTATTGTGGAGAGGAGTATACTTCTAAAATGACAGCTGCAATTGAAACAGCAAAGGCACTTTCTTGTCAAAAAGAAGGGCTTGCTGGTTGTAATTGTCCCTCCTGCACGACTTTTAACAATCTTACCATGCAGAATGTTGTTATAGTTAGCAATCGAAATTGCGATGCAAGAATTAAAACTGCTTGTGAGCTCTTCATCGCAAATCGCGATGAATACTCAAAGCAGTATTTAATTGAAACAGTCAGAACCCTTCTTTTATCCTATCATGCTTGTCTTTATACAGATAAGAACAAGGCTTTATTTTCTACAGCCTATGAGGTATCTGATATGCTGATTGAGTTTAGTTATCATAAAGAAGTATACAAGAAAAATGAAGCAAAAAAATTCTGCAAGAATTTAAATTCAAAATTAAAGCCTTTACTTGATCAAGATAAAAAGAACCTCACCAACTTAAGTGTTGATGCCGTACGTAATCTTCAATCGTGGATTGGACAAACTATCGTAAATGGTAAAGCACAAGTTATAATCATCGAAGGGATTGAAAAAAGCAATGATAGTGTTAGAAACTCTTTATTAAAGATTTTGGAGGAACCAGGAGAGAGTGTTTATTTTATATTAATAAGCAGCAATCCTGATCGAATCATAAATACAATATTATCAAGAGTTAGAAAATATTATTTTCAAACAATTCCTCAGAACATCCAGTTGGATGTTTTGTTGCCGTTCAAGATAGAAGATACAACAATAAACACAATTGAAAAGTTTTTCTTATCCTTTGGAGGTTTTAAGAGCGAACTATATGAAGATTATTTAAATCAAATGGTTGAATCTCTTTATGATAGAAGTCGCGAGCTTTCTTTGGAAGATATTTGGAAGTTTTGTAATTTATTTGATAAAACAGACCAAGATAATTATATTTTAAAGGTGCTTATTGGAAAAATAGAAAACGCATTTGTTGATGAACGAATTGATGCTACAAAATGTAGAGCACTTTTAAAGATAATAAATGAAGATTCAATAAGATATAAGGTGTTTAATATTACAAAGAAAAATTTCTTTGAAAGTTTATATAGAAAATTATTGGGGGCAATTTATGAATAATTTTGTAAAGAAAGCTCTAGAGAAAATAGACCAACTGGATACAAAACAAATTGTCCAAGTTATTAATAGCCAAGAGACTTTTATTCAAACGTTAGAGAGAGTATTGGATAGTCTTCCTCAAGGAGTTATTTTATTAAATAACAAAAAGAGGGTTGAATATATAAACTACTCAGCACGTCACATTCCATCAATTAAAAGACTTAGAAATTATGATGGTTTTTCTATCTTCGACATCCTTCAAGATGATAAAGTATCCGCCTTCCTAAAGGATGCAATTGATAATAAAGAGAGTGAGGAAGATAACGAATTTAACTATCAATGGGGTGAGAATATTAAAATATATGACGTCTCGGTAACACCCATTGTTTGTGCAAGTGATGCAAGCCTCGGATTGAGTCTTGTAATATTTGATGATGTTACAGTTAGCAAAAGAAATGAGACACGACTTAGAAGATCGGAATCCCTTGCTAGCATGACAACAATGGCAGCAGGTGTGGCTCATGAGATAAAGAACCCACTAGCGGCAATGGGAATCCATCTACAACTTTTAACAAAGACCTTTGAAAAGAAGGGGACGCTTACTTACAGTGATGCAGAGCGTTATATCGATGTATTGAGCGAGGAAATAACACGGTTGAATTCAATTGTTGTTGATTTTCTTTTTGCAGTTCGTCCTATGGATACACAACTGAAGATGATCAGTCTTAGTAAACTTCTTACTGGGATTTGTGAATTTGTAGAACCTGAATTAAATGAACATGGAATAACCCTTGTTAAGAAATTTAAAAGCACTCCAAAGTTACGTATAGACGAAAATTTGTTCAAGCAAGTTGTATTGAATATAATAAAGAATGCAATGATGGCAACAGATGTTCATGGTAGCATAACAATTGAGACACGACTTTCAGGAGATGTTGTTAAATTGATCTTCAAGGATACTGGTTCTGGTATGGACGAAAATACTAAATCTAAGATTTTTGAACCATATTTTACTACAAAGGCAACAGGAACAGGACTTGGTTTGACGGTGGTTTATAAAGTAATAAAAGAACATAAAGGTGATATCAGTGTTAATAGTAAAAAGGGAGAGGGAACAGAGTTTATAATAACTCTTCCAGTTCCATTTTCCGAGAGATTGGAAATTGATAATACAATGAAAGTTGAACACGAAAGTATAGGAGCAGACACATTAGATGAGTAAAACAATATTGGTCTGTGATGATGAGAAAAACATTAGAGAGGGACTGGGAATTGCTTTGGAGATGGACAATTATGAGGTTCTTCTTGCAGAAAGTGGTGAAATTGCCTGGAAACAAATAAATAAAAATGATGTTGATCTTGTAATTACAGATCTAAGAATGGAAGGAATGGGTGGTGAGGAACTGCTTAAAAAGATAGTTGCATCATACCCAAATATTCCAGTATTTATACTAACCGGTCATGGAACCATTGAAACAGCAGTAAACGCAATGAGAGATGGTGCTGTGGACTTTTTTACAAAGCCTGTGGATCTTGATAGATTATCACTTATGGTTAAAAAATCCTTAAAGAACAAAGATCTTCTTGATGAAAATATAAAAATCAAAGAAGAACTTGCAGTATTAAAGGCAAAGAATAGCTATGCCAAAATGATTGGTAACAGTGATAAGATGAAGGACTTAATGGAAACAATCGCATTGGTATCTCCTTCAAAGGCCTCAGTTCTTGTTACAGGTGAATCTGGAGTTGGTAAGGAATTGGTAGCAGATGCAATTCATCAACTATCCCCAAGAAGAAAAGGACCTTTTATCAAGGTGCACTGTGCTGCTCTTACCGAAAGTCTATTAGAAAGTGAATTGTTTGGGCATGAAAAAGGAGCCTTTACAGGTGCTATAGCAACAAAAAAAGGCCGATTTGAATTGGCAAATGGTGGAACAATATTTCTTGATGAAATAGGTGATATAAATCTTTCAACTCAAATTAAAATACTTAGAGTGCTTCAAGAGCGTCAATTTGAAAGAGTTGGTGGAGAGAAGACAATTACTGTTGATGTAAGAGTTGTTACTGCTACAAATAAAGATCTGCAAAAAGCAATAGAGATGGGAACCTTCAGAGAAGATCTTTTTTATAGATTGAATGTAGTCCATTTAACAGTTCCAACCCTTAAAGAGCGAAAGGATGATTTACCTTTGCTTATTACAT
>CAYWGU010000130.1:0-7015 GCA_964457975.1 uncultured Spirochaetaceae bacterium
TCAACACCTATAGAATATTTAATAGATAGTGATACAGCTAATTCCCTTGAAAAGCAATTAACTGAAAATAACATTACATCATACACAAAAGAATTTATTGAAAACAGTGATGTTAGTTTTTATCAAGATCCCTTTCCATCAACAGGCTCTATTCAAGCACAAATACATGCCCTTGATTTATCTTCTCCATCTGCATATGAATATACTAAAGGTAATATAGAAGGACAGTGGATTAGCCCTGGCTCTGATGGTGTAGTTATTGGCTCTAAGCTAGCTTATGATATAGGAGCAGATATTGGATATTACATAACTGTTCAAACCAAGGGTAAAGGAGGATTCCTTCAAGCCTTTGATGTTCCAATCGTAGGTATAATTGCAACAGGTAATCCAATTATCGATGGTGGAACATTGTTCTTTGATTATGGTTTCATAGATGATATTCTAGAGCTTGATGGCAGCTATTCATCGATTGCTATGTCGTTTGGAAGTTCGTCAAATTCAAATATGAAAGAAACTGTAAAGATGATGCCAACTGTTACAACTATTGCATCCAATTTAGATTTAGATGCTAGAGCTTGGAATGAAATAGCAGCTGATATTGTTGCGTTATCTGAAAGCGACAATGGGGGTTCTTTCTTTATTATGTTTTTCATATTCATAATTGCAATCGTCGGAGTTACTAATACAATGGTAATGGCAATATCTGAGCGAAAGAATGAAGTAGCAATGCTAAGATCACTTGGATATACACCTCTATATATAAAAACATTATTCTGCCTTGAAGGAGGAATGATTGGAGCATTAGGGAGCCTTTTAGGTAGTATAATTGGAGTTATATATTCAATTTATGTTCAGATTAATGGATTAGATTTTACTAGTTTATTGGGTGATTTGGATTTTGGCTATCGTGTAAGTGCTGTTTTCTATACAGATGTAAGTGCATACAATGTATTTTTGGTCTTTATATTCTCTGTCCTATTTTGCACACTAGCAGCTTATCTCGCTGTTCACAAATCAATCAATGCCGAGATAGCAACACAACTTCGAAGTACATAATATATAATAAAACAATTCAAATTTTAATTAATTCGGACTTTTAGTTGTAAACATTTTTATCACCCTCTATAATTGGGCACAAATTACATCAATTTGCCTCCCTTTATTTAGGATAAAAAATGACCAAAAAACCCAACACAGTCCCTCTTACTTCGCAGGTAGAGGCAAAACTATTACAATATATTAAATCGAATGAATTAGAAAAGGGTGCGAAGCTTCCAAATGAAGCAACACTATCAAAGACATTCTCAGTAGGACGTAGCTCACTTCGTGAGGCTACAAGCAGACTAGTATCACGTGGAGTTCTTGAAGTTAGACAGGGTTCAGGAACCTTCATAATCGACCCAATTCCAAGTGATGAGGATCCTCTTGGATTAAGATTTGAAAAGAACGATAAGAAAATCACAAAGGATTTACTCCTATTGCTTATTGAACTTGAACCAAGTCTTGCAGCTCTTGCTGCAAGAGTTGCAACTGAAGAAGAAATAAAGGCAATTTCTAAAGCCTCCAATAATAAAGAAAAGACAATCGAGTTTCATAGTTTGATTGCAAAAGCTTCAAAGAACTGCTTAAGTGAAAACCTAATAAAACTTCTTTATTCAACAACCAATATATTTAAAAACAATTTGATAACCAATGATGACTACAAAAATCACAAAGAAAATATTGTAAGTAGTTTGAAGGTCCATGATGAAACAGCTGCAAAGCTATCGATGCTTGAATTGCTTCATGCAATGTACTCTGCATCGCTCTAATAATCTTTTTTAAATCATTATTATATCAATATTTGGTAGCAAACACTATTTAGCTAGACGTGTAGGTAAATCTGCTACATACTAATGCTATGGAAACTATACACGAAAGACCTGAATGGATTATAAATTATAACAAGCCCATGGGTACTGAAATAAAGTACATCAATGGGCATTGGTACCTTTATGAGCGAAAATCGGTATGGGATGCAGAAAAAGGTAGGCCCAAAAAGAAATCAGGAAAACTACTTGGAACAATAACAGAAGTAGGATTGATTCTAAAGCAGGAAAAGAGCAAGCAAGAAGAACTTGTTTGTTATGAGTTTGGGGCGTCCTACTTCATCTACAAAATATCATCCTCAATAAAAGAAGATTTAATAAAGCATTATGATAAGCAGGGACTTCTACTCTATTGCATTTCATCATTAATGCTTAAAGAAAACATCAGAATTAGCAATGTCGCTGAATACTACAAAGAATCATATCTAAAAATTCTAGAAGGACGACTGTCCTTCACCATTGATACCATCAAAAACTCACTCAAATTCGTTTTGAATGATGAATACTTCAAAAAACATCTATCTGTGCCCTCCTTTGAAACCTACAAACTATCCTTCATTAAGGATGATAAATTCTACTTCAATAAAAAATATCTTGAAATCGAAGATGATGAGCTACTAATACCCCTGTATTACCTAGTAGATTTAATTAAAAAATCCATCGACTCTTACCTAGCAGATAAAGGTATAGAAAAAGATAGCATCGAAGTAATCGATCTATTAAAGACCTTTCATGTTTTTAGAGATAACAGAAAGTACATCAAGGCAAAACCTCTAAAGTGTGTTGAAAAATTAATTGATCAAATAGATATGTCATTTGAAATATAATAGTTATATCCAATATGTCTTAAGACAAATAGCCCCTCCTACAATCACGCATTAAGATGGTTATAGAGAGGGCATTTATTAAATATTTTCTATTAATAATTTACTATTATTTATGTGCTGCTTCGCCTTCAACAATTACAATACCTGCACTTGCACCAATACGTGTTGCACCATTTTCTACCATTCCAAGAGATTCCTCGTATGTATGAATTCCACCAGATGCCTTAACACCAATTTCAGGACCAACGGTCTTTCTCATCAAGGCAATATCTGCCTCTGTTGCACCACCAGTTGAGAAACCTGTAGAGGTTTTAACATAGTCAGCACCAGCTTTAACGGCTAGGCTACAGGCTTTAACCTTTTCATCTTCAGTTAATAAACAGGTTTCAATAATAACCTTCAACAACTTACCATTGCAGGCTTTTCTAACTTCTTTGATATCGTTTAATACCTTTTCATCATTACCGTCTTTCATCCATCCGATATTAATTACCATATCAACTTCATTAGCACCATCTTCTACGGCTTGCTTTGCTTCAAATGCTTTTGATTTTGTGCTCATTGCACCTAGTGGAAAACCAACTACAGTACATACACTTACATCAGAATCTTTTAACATTTCTGAACATTCTTCAACATGGCAACTATTTATGCATACAGAGGCAAAATGATATTCCTTTGCTTCTTTGCAAATCTGCTTTACTTTATCACTTGTTGCAGCTGCAGCAAGAATTGTGTGATCAATGTATGATGCGATATTTTTCATATTAACTTTCTTAGTTGAGGAAAACCTCAACACTCCCTGTATATTATTGTTTATTCTTAGTTTTATACAAAATTAAGAAGTATACCTATGATATCCTATAAATAAAGGTAAAGCAATGAATAATTTTGTTTGATAATAGCATTATTACCTACATTCTATAGTTTTTCATTGACCTAAAGCAAATAGCATTATAATCTAATTTCATGTTAAAACTACTCGCAGATAATTATTTATGGTTCTTGATATTTATTCTTGTCTTGAACATGACTCAAAGAAAGTATGCCCATACACAAAAGAAAAGAATTGCTACTATCTATTTAGCAACACTATTAATGGTATTTAATATCTTAGTAGTTGTAATCCTGACTAAGGAATTAAACCATTACTTAGCATGGCCTGCTTTTGGCCTTATTTTGATAATTGGTTACGTTTTTAGAGATAGAGCTTGGCCTTTTAAAATGCATTGTGTTAAATGTGGCAAGAAATTGGATTTCGACCATATATTTGGTTGTGATGATAACCTTTGCGTAGATTGCTTGGATGAAAAATATCCTGAAGAAGCAGAAAAACGTAAAGAAAAAGAAGCTAAAAAAGCAAAAAAAAATGTAATTGAAGAAGAGCCTTTTATTTGTCCTGATACAGTTGAAGAAATTGACTGGGATATATGGGAAGCTGAAGAACATTGTGTACTATCTTATGTTATAAAAGATGGTAAAATTTTATTGATAGACAAAAAGCAAGGAATGGGTACAGGACTTGTTAATGGACCTGGTGGTCACATAGAACTTGAAGAGACAGCAATAGAAGCTGCTTACAGAGAGTTCAATGAAGAAACAGGCCTTACGGCATCCAATCTTGAATATAGAGGAAAGTTACGATTCCAATTCAAGGGTGGAGTATCAATGATAGGTCTTGTTTACTTTGGTACCGAAGCTGAAGGTGAACTTAAATCTAGTGAAGAAACAACACCCTTCTGGTGTGATGTAAAAGAAATGCCTTATGATAAAATGTGGGAAGATGATAAATTATGGCTTCCACGTGCTATTGAAGGTGAAAAATTTGATGGTGTATTTATCTTTGATGATGAGACAATGTTATCACAAAAAATAACATTCGAAAAAGACGAAGATAAATAATACATAAATTAACTATTTGGTAACTAAAGGTCAGAAGCAATACTTCTGGCCTTTTTTGTTGCCCAATTTATTATTAATCTGTAAGATATTAATAGAGGCCAACAATGAAAGTATTATTAGAGAGCGCAACAAATAAAATTGAGATAAAGAAATCAAAATTCATATCAATTGCAATTCCAATAAAAGAACTGTCTGAAATAAAGCCTCTTGTAAATCAAGCTAAAAAGGATAATCCCGGCGCAAATCATGTTGTGCATGCAGCAATAGTTGGTCCCACAGGAGCACTTTTTTCCTTAAGCGATGATGGAGAGCCAAAGAACACCTCTGCTCGTCCCTCTTTAGAAGTTTTAAAAGGATCTGGAATTACAAATATTTTATTGTTAACCATAAGATATTTTGGTGGAACAAAGCTTGGTACAGGAGGGCTTGTTAAAGCCTATGGTGATGGTGCCAAAGAAGTACTTAAGCTTGTTAAAACTGAAGAACTTATAAAGAAGAGTTCCTTTCTATTAACCACCAGCTATGATAGATATGAAACAGATAAATTGCTTCTTCTAAGATTTAACTGTTCAATCGATAATGAAGAATTTGCAACTGATGTTACCGTTACAGGCACACTTGCCTCCTCCAATGTGGAGACCATGAAAGAAGAAATCATAAACAAATCAAATGCAAGAGATGAAATTATGTTTGAAGATATTCCACTATAAAAGCTATCTTCTTGAAAGCTTGCTAAAGGTAAGCTCTAGCTCTTTCTCTTTTTCTTCACCATCGTCCATGGGTTCATCAAAAATGAAGCTCTCATCATCCAAATTCCCCTTATCAATGGCACCTGCCATCTTTATAGCAATGGATATTACCTGCTCTATGGCCTTAACCTCAATATTATCAACTGTATCCATCTTACTATGAAGGAAGGTTTCTGTAATATTGTTGAAATTTAATGCCATCAATGAAATTGATCTTATACCAGCTCTATAGCCTTCTGCTGCATCAGTTCCACCAGATAAAAAGGGCATGTGGTGCATCTTAGCCTTATAGCCCATTCCAACTGCAAGTTTTACACCTTTTTGAGCAAGCTCTGAAGATAATGGTTGTGTTCCATTGATGTCACTATCAAGGAATACCAGTTGATCTGCTTTATAAAGGCAGTCAAGGTTAATTTGAGTTGCGTCTTTTAACAATGCAGGGTATTTATCAAACCAAGCACGAGAACCTCTAAGACCCACCTCTTCCCCATCAAAGCTGCAGAAAATCAAACGAGTATGCTCCAACTGTCTGTCATTCTTTTTATTCCAACTATAGTATCGGGCTATTTGAATTATGGTGGCACAACTTATTAGGTTATCACCAGCCCCTGGAGATGCTTCATCACCAAAAAAGTGCTGCAGGAAAAATACAAAGAAGGATAAGGAAAGCAGTATTATAATAAAGACAATAGACGTTGCAGGAGGAAATCCTAAAGCAAAGAATCTACCAGTAAATATTTCAGTAAATAATTGAACAATTATTAATAGAGAGCTTGCTCCAAACAAAATTAGAGGAAGTGTTACCTTTTTAAAATAGTTCTTATTATCGAGTCGATCTGTTGACGGTAAGAGTGCACTATCATGATGAGATGAAAATAAAAGAGTATGAAGAACCTCACCTTTGGGCTCAATTACTCCATGTACATTGCAACCCTTTTCACTTTTAAAGTATTTCTCACCAATTGGTTTGTATTTGATAAATTCCATGTATACGTAATAAAAATAAGCACCATAAAAAAAAAGTGCTGTTACAGGAAGCCCACATAAAAGAAAAATAAGGCCAATTATATAAACAAAGGGAATTAACTTTAACCAAAATATATATGCTGAGGGTTTTATTGAAAACTTCTGTTTATCTGTAAAGTCGCAATACAGAGCAAGTTCTTCTTTGATTTCATCTGCAACACTCAAGGCTGCATCGCTACCTACCTTTCTAGGACCAAAAATATCTATCCATGAACGACATTTAGCTATGGCCGCCTCTGCAAGGCGACCTGCTTTAAAAGTTTCTACCAAGTTGCGTCGTTTTGTATTTATTGTTTCATTGTTGATTAAATCAGTTTTAACACTCTTCTTCTGAAATAAATTTTTTAAACTCATCAACTATCAGCACTCCTAACATCCGTATGATAACATAGGATGCAATATATTATAAAGATAAATAAAATAAATTAGAATTATATGCTAACATTTTACTTATTCTATATTAATTAAGCAATTATTAAACCTTCTCATTAAATATAACAACAATATCCAAATTTATTAACAAAATAATTAGTTTTTTTCATATTCTCCTTGACAGAAATCTATTCAAACTATATATTAACCTCGATTGACACGTTTGTTAATTAGTGTTTATGGAGAGATGGCCGAGTGGTCGAAGGCAGTA
>CAYWGU010000131.1:0-2077 GCA_964457975.1 uncultured Spirochaetaceae bacterium
GTTATAGATTTTTTTTGTATAGTAAATATAGAATAGACGATAACTGGTGACTTTTTCAATAAAATTCTTAAAAAAATCTATATATATTTTTCTAATTAGTTGCTATTTTACCTTCCCTTTTAATCCTCAATTATAAAATTTACCCACACATACTAACGATGCCCCAAAAAAATAACGATATTTATTGTAAAAGCTATTGTTGATTTGAAGCATAAAACTTGGAATTAATCAAAATAACAGAAAACCAGTGACAACTTACTATGAAGTTGTTAAAATAATAACAGTCGGTTAACGAAGTTTGTATGAACCATTACACTATTTGTATAACAGTAGAACGTTGTATCAAAAAGAGTGGTATCAGCAATCTTTCGGAATAACCCTACATATTGGTCCATTAAAACAGGATTCTAAATATGATTTTTTTAAGGCCTTAATCAATTAAAATGGAAAATACGTTTATTGTACCTGTTATTTATAATATAATTTAATTAATATAAAAAATTAGAGAATCTTGTTTATTTGATTTCCAGCAATGTAAGCTTTAAGATTGTCACTTATTATATCTGCTCTCTTTAAGAATGCCCCATCACTTGCAAATGCAACATGTGGTGTTAATAGAGTGTTTTTTGTTTTTAATAAGGGTTCTGTAAAATCAAGAGGTGGTTCATTATCAAATACATCAATCCCAGCGCCCATTATTTCACCTTTATTAAGAGCATCTACAAGAGCATCTGTATCAACTACTGGTCCACGTGCACAGTTGATTAGTAAAGCACTCTTCTTCATTAATTTAAACTCTTTTTCACCCATCATACCACGAGTAGAAGCATTGTTTGGAACATGAAGAGAAACTATATCACAGGTTTTTAATAATTCATCTTTATCTAAATAAGTGATTCCATCAAAATCCTTTTTGGTTCTAGAGTAATAATAAACTTCACAACCAAAGGCTTTGGCAATTGTTGCAACACGTAAACCAATTGTACCAAGGCCAAGTACACCAAATTTCTTGCCTTCTAATTCAAATCCTACAAGCCCTGCTTTGGTTTTACCCTCTCTAACAGCTATATCACATTTATTTATATTTCGAGCAAGAGATATAATAAGGCCAAATACTAAATCAGCAACTGCAGATGTTGAGTAACCAGCACAGTTTGATACCTTTATTCCTTTCTCTTTGCAGCAATCAAGATCTATGTGATCTACTCCTGTGAAAGCAACACAAATCATCTTAAGGTTAGGACACTGTTCAATAACTTCTCTGCCGTATTTAATATTAGATAGAACTACAACATCAGAGTCCTTGCTTCTATCAATTAAAGAAAGATTGCTTTCATCTCTGTCATTAAAAAAAACCAATTCAGGAATCTCGCCAATTCTAGCTCTTATTTTGCTTTCAAGTAAATCCTTGCTTATTCCAAGTGGTTCAAGTACTGTTATTTTCATCCTACAATTACCTCACTATTTATAATAATTTATTAAAACCCTTTTTAAAAAAATGGAAATACCTTAATTAATCTATAATTATATGCTAAATTCCCAAATATTACCTTCTCTTGTTAAAAAAAACTTTCTAGCAAATTTGGATTGAGTGTAACATGAGTTTTAAGTCTTTTACAATTAATTCACATAGCTTATAAGATCCACCTTTTAGACACCAGTCTAAGATATCACCTCTTCCAATACGTAGACACATCTCAGCAATTTCCTGTGGGTTAGTGCCCGGTTCAAAACAACCAAAAGCTATCCCTTCTTCAACTGTCTGTACAAGCGTCATATAGAGTTTTCGGTTATGACTAAAAGAATAGTCCGGTTTGGATGATATAATCTGATAATAAGATCCAACCATTAAGCGATACCCAAGTTCTTCCTGCATGATGCAGGCTGACTGTTCAAGTATTCCAAGAAGCTTATCAATCGGTGTATTAAAATCCTTATCTTCAATGCATTCAAATACTCTCTCATCTATTATCTGATATGTCTCATCAATAATGCTATCTTTGGAGGCGAAATAGTGATAAAACGTTCCAAGAGAAATCTCTGCAACCTGACAGATTTCTGTAACCTTCACCGAGGT
>CAYWGU010000131.1:2177-6840 GCA_964457975.1 uncultured Spirochaetaceae bacterium
CCTCTCCAATTAAGATAGTGTTATTTGCAACACTATTTACTTCCACCGCTCTTCTTACCATGTTCCAACCAATTTGGGCTAACATTCCGCTTAATATCATTATTCCAGTACTTCTTCTGCTTTTCATGGAAATGGTATTCTTTGAGAGACTTAAACTTACAACACTAATTTGCATGAGGATACTGGTTGTAGTTACCATATTTGGACTTTTTTCCGGTGCAACATGTGTGAAAATTGTATTGATTCTATGGATGATAAATATTCTTGAAGCAACACTTACTGATTTAAGTAAAAAACATTATTTAAATGCTGTTACAGGTTTAGCTCTTACCATTTCACTCTTTACTTTCTTCACAAAAGAGAATCTATCAGCTTGGAATGGTGTCTATTACACCTTGTTATACAACGGAAATATTGGAACTATCTGCTGGATCATCGCCTATACTCTTTGGAACTGGGTTTTTGTAAGCTATGATTTTTCTCCTGCAATTGCAAAATTTCACATAGCAATACTTTCTGCTCCTATTATTGGATCTCTAATAACCATGAATCCTGGGGTATGGTTCATACTTCGAGGAAACAGTCTTACGACAGGTGGTATAACAGAAATTGCCTTTAAAAAGAAGCTTGAGCCATCTCTTCAAAGTAGTCATATGACCAACTTTGTTAATACGACTCATAAATTTTCAGTACAATTGTCGGTTATGATTTTGAATTTGCTACTTATAGCACTACCAGCATTTTTACTTTAATTCTAGTAAGAAAGAGTTTCATTCCAAATTTATAACACATACATACATAGAATATATCATCTATTATTTTTAGATGGTAATTAATAAACAAATTATTACTAATCTTATGGATTAGTTAATATATGAGGAGATTACAAATGAATCATTATGATGCAATTATCATAGGCGCCGGTAACGGTGGACTATCTTCCGCAGCACGATTAGCTACAAACGGCAAGAAAGTCTTAGTTCTCGAAAAGCACAACATCCCAGGGGGATGTGGTACTAGCTTCAGAAGAGGGCAATTTGAATTTGAAGTAGCCCTTCATCAACTTTCAAGCATGGGCTCCCATGAAAACCCAGGAGATCTACGAAAACTTTTTAGGGAGTACGGTATCGAAGATAAAATTGAATGGATTCCTATAAAATCTCTCTATCAGATAAATCTTCCAAGTGGTAAAAACCAGTCAATACCTGCAAATCGAAAAGAGGCAGAGAAGGTTCTTTGCGAAAATTTCCCTAAAGAAAAAAAGAACATTCTAAGGTACTTTGAGACTGTTTATCAGTTTCATAATCAAACCAATTCGTTTATGGCTATGCAGGCAAAATCTACAGGAGAACCAAGTGAACTAAAAAAGTTTCTTGTTAAGAGTGTTTTTGCAAAAAAATTCCCTGTTCTTTCAAAGTATGCTTTGTGCAGTACACAAGAGGTGCTTGATGAATTTTTCGACGATAAAGAATTACAGCTTTGTTTGAGTGCCTATTGGTGCTTTATGGGAATGCCTCCTAACAGATTTCCTTTCTCTATTCTTGCAAGATGTACTGCTATATATATCGAAGATGGTCCTTACTACCTCAGAGGAGGCAGCCAAGTAATCTCTCAAGCTTTGGCTGATACAATTCGTGAAAATAATGGAATAGTCTCCTACAATTGTGGAGCTAAAGAAATTCTTATCAAGGATAACAAAGCTTATGGCGTCATTGATGATAACGATGTGACTTATACATGTGATGATATCATATCTGGTATTTCTCCTATTGATACTTATTTCAAATTAATCAAAAAAGATAATGTTTCAAAAGAAGCAAAAGAGTACCTATCCGCTTATACTGTTGGAATATCAGCTCTTATCTGCTACATAGGTCTTGATTGTACACCGGAAGAAATTGGTTACACAGACTCCTTTAACCTTACCTACGATAACCTTGATTGCAATGAAGTTTTTCAGGAATCATACAAGTTGCTTCCAGAGACAGATCCAATAATTAACACCTGTTATACAGTCGATGATCCCAAAGTATCACCAGAAGGTACAAGCGTACTATCAGCTGGAACACTAAAATTTGGTAAAGCGTGGATGGAACTTTCTCCAGAAGAATATCACAAAACCAAGTATAAAGCTGGAAATATAATTATTGATCGTCTTGAGAAGATGTATCCAGGTCTAAGAAGTCATATTGAAGAAGTTGAAGTTGCAACTCCTCTTACTTATATGCATTACTTGCACCACCCAGAAGGCTCTATTTACGGTTTTGAACAGGATCTTAAATCCACTGTATTCTTCTTTCCACGAGAAGATCAGGTAGAGAACCTCACATTTGCAAACGGATGGGTTAATATCTGTGGATTTGGTCCTAACTATATGTATGGTGCACAAGTTGCAGACAGAATTTTAAACAGAGAGGCAAAATAATGGCTGATTTAAAAGATATGATTATTGCTTCCATGCCACACGGCAAGGAAGTATTGCAGGAAATAGCAGATAAAAGAAAAAGCGGAACAGACTACCGTCTTGAAGTTGGAAAGGTTGATGCTAATGTTGGTAAATATCACAAGAATAGACTCAATCTTGTTGTGAATAAAATCATTGAACACGGAACACTTGCAAGAACCATCCGTTTAACCGCAAAAGAGGGTATTTTACCTATATTTGAGGCAGGACAATATCTAAATTTATTCACAGTAATAGATGGAGTGAGGACCTCACGTCCCTATTCTATCTCATCTTCTCCTCTTCAGAGAGGTTATTATGAAATAACTATTGCTAGAATCAAAGCAGGCTTTGTTTCTGACTATTGTATAGATAATATAAAGGTTGGTAATAAATTCACTGCAAATGGTCCTGCTGGTGCATTCCATTACAACCCAATCTTCCATAGCAAGAAAAGCGTAATGATTGCAGGGGGAAGTGGAATTACCCCTTTTATAAGTATGTGCAGGGAAATATTTGATTCACGTCTTGAAAGAGAAGTACATCTTATCTACGGTTGTCGAAACAGTGAATCAATATTGTTTCAAGAGGAACTTCAAGCACTATCTGATAGCTATGAAAATTTCACCTTTTCTCTTGTATTATCTGAACCTGAAGACGGATTTACAGGATGCAAGGGATTTATTGATGCTGTCTGCCTAACTAAATTAATCCAAGATATTAAGGGAAGTACCTTCTACATCTGTGGTCCACAGATTATGAATGATTTTGTTGTTAAGGCTCTTGAGAGTCTTCATGTACGAAAGGCAATGATTAGACGTGAGATGTTTGGTTCCCGTCAGGATATTGAAAATGAACCAGGTTGGCCTACTAAGCTTAATGGTAAGGAAATTTTCACCATCACAGTTGATGGTAAGAAGAAAATAAAAGGCTTAAGTGGAGAAAGTATTCTTACTTCCTTAGAGCGTGCCGGTATCCACATGAATGTTTGTTGCAGAAGTGGCGAATGTAGCTTGTGTCGTGTACAGCTAACAGGTGGAGAGGTTTTTCTTGCAAAAGGAATGCTCCTCAGATATGCAGATGAGAAATTTGGATATATACACTCTTGCAAAGCTTTTCCAATATCTGATGTAAGCATCAATCTTTAGAGTCGAGTAAAAGTTTATAAGTTGAGGTAGTATATTATGTTGTTTTTTGAATCACAGCCATTATCTAATTGGCTAATGATGTTTGTTGTATTTGGAGTTTTGCTATTACTTAATGAAATATGCCGCAGAACAAAAGCAGGTGGAATATTCCTGCTAGTTGTGCTTCCTTTGTTCTTGACCATCTTCGTATGGCCAAATACTACAAAGGGCACCAGTGTTGATGACTGGTTTCACTATGCAAAGGTTTATTCCTCACTTACTGGTTGTATAGGTTTCTTCCTCATTAGACATATTAAGGGAGCTTCCCAAAAAAAATGGGTACTAATTTTCCCACCTCTCATCCTTGCTATAAACATCCTTGAAGCATGTGCTAGAGATTTCCAAATTGGAGCTCTTGGTTTGCATGCCGAGGTATTTGAAGGAATGATGATGACTAGTGGTCCTTGGAACTATCTCAATGGTATTGCAGGAATATTGAATATCATAACAATCACAGGATGGTTTGGTATCGTAATCAGCTCTTCAAAGAGTAAAGATATGCTTTGGCCTGATATGTGTTGGTTCTGGATTGTTGCATATGATCTTTGGAACTTTGCCTATACCTATAACTGTCTTGGAGACCATGCTTTTTACTGCGGTATAGCTATGCTACTTGCACCTACCTTTGCAGCATTCCTAATTAAGAAAGGCGCTTGGTTACAGCACCGTGCTCAGACATTAGCATTCTGGTGTATGTTTGCTATGACCTTCCCAGAATTCCTGGATAATTCACGTTTTGCCGTACATGCAACTCAGAATTCTGTAGCACTTATGCTAGCAAGTACACTTGCAATCATTGCTAATATTGCTGTATTTATATTTATGATTTACAAGGTAGTAAAGACAAAGAAAAATCCATATGCTGGAGAACTCTACTCGGATCTTGCTTGTAATAAAGAAATTGTGCAGGATGCAATGCCTGTTTAGTTGCTCAATGGAATAAGTAGTTAAAGAAATTAGAAAACTATAGAATTATGTAAGGGCTCCCAACAAGTTTTATTTAAAGATTTGTTAGGAGCTCTTTTATATAGAA
>CAYWGU010000132.1:0-6760 GCA_964457975.1 uncultured Spirochaetaceae bacterium
ATTTCAATTAAGAAGCAAAAACGAAAGGAACCATCTTAGATATTGATGGTTCCTTTTGCGATATTAATGTTTCTCTTGATATAGAACAGTAGTTCTAATAGTGGAGAACAATCAACTCTATTTCACCTTTTAAAAGTTTTGCTACATTTACTTTTCGTTTTGAGGGTAATAAATAATTGGTTCAAACCTGTATGAATAATCATGAATTTTAAAATTATTATCATCAAGCATGCTAAACATATTTTTACCAACTTTTTTACCTACTTCATAGGAAGGGCTTAAAGAGCATAACACGTTATCTTTTTCCCAGTCGTCTCTAGAATAGTCAAAACATGCTAATTTCTTTTGATTCTTAATTTTATGTTGAATATGTTTCAATATCATAAAATTACAGCAAACAATTGCAGTGCATTTATTGGATGATAAAAATTTATTAATAATTCGTTGAAATTCTTTTTCTTCATCAATATTATCACTAATCAGCCATTTAAGGTTCTCGTCTTTTATTGCAATATGGTGTTTATTTAGAGATTGTATGAATCCTCTATATTTTTCAGTTCCTTGATAGTTATCACAATAAAATATACCTGCTATATCCTTATGTCCCTCTTCTACTATTTGATGAACAAGTAAATCTGCACAACCTCTATCATCAATAATAACTTTTGGAAAGTTTGTTTCAGGATAATAATTATTATAAAAGATACAACGGATATCCTTTTGTTCTATTTGTTGATAAATATCAAGATTAGGATTCATTAAACTTGCCTTAACACCATCTATGATCAATCCATCAAACCCCTTAGCACAGGCTAAAAGACATTCTCTCTCTTGGGAGAACTTATTATCTGTATAAAAGATACGAAGCTCTATGTTCTTACCTTCTATTTCAGCTTTTAAGCCTTTGATGAATAAATCATTGGCAAATTTATCTTGGCCTTGAATAATTGTAGCAATGCGATATTTGCAATTGCTTTCAATTATTTCATTCTCTATTTCGTTGGATTTAAAATATGTTCCAGATCCTTTGATTGAGTATAAGATACCCTCATCTTTGAGTTGATTAATTGCAGCTCGCACTGTCTCTCTACTTACATGATATCTTGAGCATAAATAATTTTCAGAGGGAACCTTTTTAGTTGAATTGTATTTATTCTGTTCTATAAAAACTAATAAATACTCATAGATTAAATCTTTCTTTAATTTCTTCGCCATCGGTTCCCTCTAATTATTTATTCTATAGTTACATCAATATTTTCTGATGCTTTAATCCACTTTATAAGTCGTGCTTTTAAGTCTTCTTTAATTGATAAATAAGACTCATCTTCTACAATATTATTAAGTTGATTTGGATCTTTTTCCATATCATAAAGATAATCATCTAAATATACACTACTACTTGCCATCTCTCCACCATTGATATGGGGAGCATAGACACTGTATAGATATTTATTTGTTCTAATACATCTTCCTAATCTACTCTCAGAAATCTGAGCATAAACTTCGTCGGCTTTATTATCATTTAGATGATTGACCTCGTCAAGAAGATTCTCTCCAATCATATCTTCCCCAACATCAATATTAGCAATTGAAAGAATTGTTTTTGCAAGAGATCCTGTACTAACAAGACGTTTTACAACATTGCTACCATTAAACTTGCCACCTGCAATAATTAATGGAACTTTTAATGCCGAATCATGACAAGTTCTCTTATAATCATCATATCCATTAAGATGAGAATCTTTATTTCGAGTATTAAAATGAGATCCATGATCTGATACATAAATAATTACAGTATTATCATAAATTCCCTTCATCTTTAATTCATCAATCAATCTTCCAAGGTTTGTATCAAGTGAATTGCACTGTCCTAAATATTGAGGATATTCAACAGCTCCATCACCACCAAGTGCCTCTAAGTCTTTTGGTAATACAAAGTTCTTATATTTCTTCTCACTACCTTTGGGTCCTTGATAATGATGTGCATCATTTTGATGATGTGGTTCAATATGAGACAAGAAAAGAAGAAAAGGTTCTTTTTGGTCATCGTTTTTTATAAAATTAAGGGCATAATCTGTTATACAATCACAGCGATAGCCATCAAATTTACATTTATTATTATTTTCATCAAAAACAAAACCACCATAACCATCTGATGTAAATTCTAATATATCACTACCTCTCCAATATCCAGTATAACCACCACGCAGTTCTTTAGGGATGGCTATCTTTTGATAATCTTGGTAAGGTTTTTCTTCCAAATTACCAGTGGAAGCTAAATGCCATTTACCAACATAAGCTGTTTTATAACCATCGGCTTCAAGATAATGCGCTATTGTTTTTGAATTAGTTGGTAGTGCAATTGAGTTTCTAAAACACCCAGTATCTGTTGCATATTTACCCGTTTGGAAGATAGCCCTACAAGGTCCACATACGGGTTGTGGTGAGAAAGCATTTTCAAATAAAGTTCCCTCTTTTGCTAGTTTATCAAGATTTGGACTTATATCTAAGGGTTGTCCATAACACCCTAATGTATCAGCTCTTTGCTGATCTGAAAAATATACAACAATATTTGGTTTATTCAATGTTTTCTCCTTTTCTCCTATTCGTTTTTAACTGACTATTAATAATCAAAACTAAAGTGACGACAATCATAATTATAAAAGCAATGCAGATGGGACTTGAAACAAAAATATCCCATTTTCCATCACTTAAAACTAAGGATCTTCTAAAGTTCTCTTCAGTCAATGCTCCAAGCACCAAGCCTAATAATACTGGTATTGTTGAAAATCCAAATTTGCTCATTATGTATGCAATAACAGCAAAAACAAGAGTTATTTTAATATCAAATAGAGATGCATTTACACTAAAGGCACCAGCAAAACAGAACATGACAATAATTGGAGTTAACAAATAGACTGGTACTGAAATTACCTTAGCAAACCATTTTGTTAAGATTCTTCCTTGCAGAAACATGAAAATGTTAACAAAAATAAGTCCAATCATAATTGCGTACATAATTGCACCATGCTCTACAAATAGATTTGGTCCAGGAGTTAATCCATTTATCATCAAAGCACCTAACATAATTGCAACAGATCCATCACCAGGGATTCCCATGGTTAATAATGGAATTAATGTAGCACCTGTTACGGCATTATTTGCAGTCTCGCAGGCACTTAAACCCTCTAGAGATCCTTTACCAAATTTCTCTGGATGCTTGCTCATAGCTCTCGCTCTATCATAACTAAAGAAACTTGCCATTGAGGCTCCAGTTCCAGGAATAATACCAATTACTACACCAATTATTGCTGATAATAGCATTGGTTTTCTTACTGATTTCTTTTCTTCTTTAGTAAATTGTGTATTTTCTTTCTTTAATGCATCCGTATTAACCTTTGTATCAACTTCAATTTTCTCACTCTTAGCCAATACTTCTGACAACGCAAATAAACCTATCAGAGAAATAACCAAGGCGATACCTGAATATAGATTAATATTGTTAAATATAAATCTGGTTCCACCAGACATTGCATCGATACCAATTGTTGATATGAATAATCCAAATGCTCCAGCTATAATTCCCTTTATTAGGTTATTACCTGAAACACCTGCTATGATTGTTAATCCAAATGCACATACTAGAAAGTATTCTGGAGTTCCCATCATTTGTGCAAATTTTGCAACTTGTGGTGCAAAGAACAACAATACAATAGCAGAAAATATTCCACCAAATGTTGAAGCAATTAAAGCCATCTTTAAGGCTTTCATACTTTTACCTTGTTGAGTTAAAGGATAACCATCTAACATAGTAGCTGCAGCATGTGGAGTTCCTGGTGTTTTAATTAAAATCGCAGAAATTGATCCACCATAAGATCCAGCACAATAGATGCCCAATAAAAACATAAAGGACTCAACAGCTCCAAGAGTATATGTAAAAGGTAAAAATAGTACGATACATAAAATAACTGTTAAACCTGGAATTGCACCAAAGATAACACCTAAAAACAATCCTAAATTCATGTAGAGGAAGTTTGGAACATTAAATAATAATGCACTTCCTTGGAAAAATAAATCCATCTTAATACTCCCTATGGTAAGCGTACTTTAAGTACATATTGGAAAAGAAATCCAATTATTATTGCAGCTGAGCAGATAATGATATAACTAGATATTTTTCTGCATCTAAAGTAGAAGAGCATTAGTATTCCAAATATAATTGAACTAGCTACAAAGCTAGAAAAATGTAGTAATACTAAAAATATAATTAGCATAGCTAATATAATAAGAGCTCTTACTTCAACTAGGAGGTTTATCTCTTTTCTTTCTATTTCTTTCTTTCTGATAAGTGAAATTATATCTTTTAATAATAACACGGCTGAAAATATTAGAACTATTCTCAACATCAAAACTGGAAAAGTTCTAGCAGTTATTGAAGATGTTGTGTTTATGTGAATTTGACTGGGCACCAGCCTGAGACAAATTAAAGATATAACTATAAATAGAATTGCGCCTACAATATTTATAGGTACACTCATATTATGTTTTTCTAATTTGCTTCCAGTTTTATCAATAAATAAATCCATTGAATCTAAAAAGTTTTTCATTCATTCCTCTTTTATAATAAACAAAGATGGCTTCTCATTATAAGTTGCCATCTTTATTATTAAATTATTTATTTGTTGTTCTGTACAATTTGAATAACATGCTCAATATGATTGTTCATATCGTCTGTATTCCAGTCTGATGATTCAATCATTAACTGTGAAAATAGTTTTTGCATGTCTTCTTTTTGCATAATTTCTAAGTAAGCATTACGAACTTTTGCAACTACTTCAGGGGAAGTTCCTTTTCTAGCTAATAAGAAACAAGTATTAGGGAAATAGGCATCAATACCATATTCACCTACAGGTTTAACATCTTTGAATACATCATTGTTAACAGGTTTTTCACTAAATACTGTTACAGGTGTAATTGTTCCTGCTTGAACAGCACCCTTAGCTTGAGATTGGTGGGATAGAGCAAATTCTGTTTCACCTTTTGCTACAGCAGCTAATGCAAGGTTTGCACCATTATAGCTGACCAGTGCAATTTTAATGCCTAATTCTTTAAATAAAGCTTTAGCAATAAAAGCCTCTGAACCAGCAATACCGTTAACAGCTACTATGCAACTATGATTTTGGCCATATGCTTTTAATTCGTCTAAATTGCTAACATTTAAATCTGCATTTGCAGTCATAACAAATGTTGCAGAATACATATTCATTACAGGTACATAATCATCATAATTAAACATGATTGCTTCACTACCATCTACATTTGGAGCGATTGAGAAGGCACCTTCTCCACCAAAGATTAAATTGTATGAATTTGCATCATTCTTTAAGAAGTTTGTTAATGCAACATTACCACCAGCACCTAATTCATTAGTTGCTAATACAGGTTGGCCTAATAATTCTTGACCATAAACTGCAGCTTTTCTGTTAACTAAATCTGCAACTCCACCTACTGACCATGGACAAATAACAGTTACTGGTTCTTCTGGCCAAGTATCTACTGATCCTTTTGTTGTTTCTTTAGCCCCGTTTGCAAATAATGCTGAACACATGATTATGCTCATTAATAAAATAGAAATTGATTTTTTCATTTCCTTCTCCTTGATTCGTTTATAATCAAATCTTAAGGGGTGATTGAGGATATCACAATACAAAAAAAACAAATATTATACCAAAGTTGTATTATATTTAAGGAATTTTATAAAGTTGTATTGTCATAAAAAAGGAATATGTCTAATTATTATTAAAGAAAGATTAAGTTTTATAAAAAATATTTAACAATTATTAAGCCTTCAAGAGAACTTCATATACCAAGTTTATTGAAAGGAATACCTAATTTCGGATACCCAGTCAATTTTAACCATCCACTCCTGATTTCGAACTTAGGCTACAGTTTTTTAGATAGAAGTATCCATTTTTTTTATAATCCATTTAATCCATAGGAATATAGTACATGGTTCACTGCAAATACATAACTCATAAAACTTTGCCAATACTACTACATGTATCAGCTGATGCATTACCTTCAAAGATACAACTATTAGAGTTGTAAACGTCCAACAGGTTCATTTTGTTACCAAACTATGTAATTTTATGCAAAAGATTTTAAAAGAAAGTGATAAGCGTTATTACATGAATCTTATTCTTCAGTAAAAAATACTAAAAGTTTTAAGTGACAATCTACATGATCCCTTTCTAGGAAGTATCGGTTTTTTCTTGCACAAATGATTTTGGCTTATAAATCTTATTGAAAGGGATTAATAAAAAAGTCAGTAATACTGCGCAAATATCTAAATAAAGTTCATAAAAACTGTTTTTTGCAACGCTTATTTTATTCTTTTATTTTCCTGTTTTTTAGTATTGCTTAATATTTTTTTCTTTAACCAATCAAATTTTCTTCAAAAGTCTCTTATCCAAAGATCCATATTACTTAGATTTAACCTGGAACCTGAATTTTACAAAGTGTAGGCATCGTTAATACTTATAACAAATAGTTCTTTAATTTATTGGCTCTAAATTCTTCTGTAAACATATATATTCTCCATGTTTAGATTATAATCTAGAGAAAAATAATAAAAGTGGTATTTGCGTTTATGGACGTTATTTGCTTTCCAAGACAATGTAATCTAATAAATTTTCAATGATAATAAAGGGCAAAAAAAATACACCCTAAGGGTGCAAATTTCTTGTAAAGATAATAAAAA
>CAYWGU010000133.1:0-6745 GCA_964457975.1 uncultured Spirochaetaceae bacterium
AACGTATGGTGTTTGAAAAATTATGCATTTAAGTTTATAATAAATTAATATGGCAACTAAAATATATGATGAAAATCAAATCCAATCCCTTTCGGCTCTAGAGCACATCAGATTACGTTCTGGTATGTATATTGGTCGAATTGGAAACGGATCAAATCAAAATGATGGTATATACGTACTCTTCAAGGAAGTTGTTGATAACAGCATTGATGAGTTTAATGAAAAATGTGGTAATAAAATAGAAATAACGCTTAAGGATAAGACAGTTTCTGTAAGAGATTATGGTAGAGGTATTCCTTTAGGTAAGGTCATTGACTGTGTATCAAAAATAAATACTGGTGCAAAATATACAAATGAAGTATTTCATAGATCTGTTGGATTGAATGGTGTAGGTACAAAAGCTGTTAATGCTTTATCTTCCCACTTTGTGGTAACCAGTTATAGAGATGGAAACTATGTAACTGCATCCTTCTGCAAAGGTAAAATCCTTGAGAAAAAGAAAGGGTGTGATAAAACACAGCTTGATGGAACCTTTGTAGAATTTACGCCAGATTCAGAAATATTTAAGACTTACGACTACGAAGAAGATTTCCTTGAATCGAGACTTTGGAACTATGCATATTTAAATCCAGGATTGGTTTTAAAATATAATGGTAAGAATTTCAAATCCTCACGTGGTCTTTTGGACTTACTTGATAAGGCTGTTGATTCCAATGAAATGTATTCTCTCGTACACTACAGGGGCGAGTTCCTTGAATTTGCAATGACTCATATTGCAAGCAATTACGGTGAGACTTATTATTCATATGTTAATGGTCAGCACACAGTAGATGGTGGTACCCACCTCTCAGCTTTTAAGGAAGGAATTTTAAAGGCAGTTAATGAACACTTCAAGAAGAGTTGGTCTGCACAGGATGTTCGAGAGGGCATAATTGGTGCAATTTCAATTAAAATTGAAAACCCTGTATTTGAAAGTCAAACAAAAAATAAACTGGGTAATACAGAAATAAGAGGTTGGGTTGTTCAAGAGGTTAAATCTGGATTGATTGATTTCTTGCTAAAGAACACCTCTGCTGCTGATAAACTCTCTGCAAAGATTGATCATAACGAAAAACTAAGAAAAGAGTTATCTGAGGTAAGAAAGAGTGCTAGAAGTTCTGCAAGAAGAGTAGCTTTAAATATTCCAAAGTTGAAGGACTGCAGATATCATTTAGGACAGAGCGCATCTCATTCAGATGAATGTAATGAATCAATGATCTTCCTAACAGAAGGGGATAGTGCTTCCGGATCTATTACAAAAACACGTAATGTTAAAACCCAAGCAGTATTCTCTCTTAGAGGTAAGATTCTTAACGTATATAATAAAAATAAAGCAGAAATTTATAAAAATGCCGAACTTTACAATATGATGAAGGCCTTGGGAATAGAAGATGGTTTGGAAGGACTTCGGTATGGTAAGGTAATTATTGCAACTGATGCAGATAATGATGGTTTTCATATCAGGAATTTACTGATGACTTATTTCTTGACCTACTTTGAAGAGTTGGTGCAGGCTGGAAGATTGTATATCCTAGAAACACCTTTGTTTAGAGTAAGAAATAAAAAACAAACAGCCTATTGTTATAGTGAAGTTGATAGAGATAATCTATTAGCTCAAATAAGAGGAGCTGAGGTAACAAGATTTAAAGGTTTAGGAGAAATTGATCCCAAAGAATTTGGTTACTTCATTGGAGAAGAAATGAAATTGGAACCTGTTAGTATTTCAACTCTTATAGCTGCACAGGCCGCTGTTAAATTCTATGAAGGTGATAATACACCAATACGTAGGGATTTCATCATGGAGAATTTAATTTAATGGCACATGTAGAAAAAATATTTAAAAAGAACTTTCTAGAGTATGCCTCATACGTTATTAAGGATAGAGCTATTGCTGATTTAGAGGATGGCTTCAAACCTGTACAGAGAAGAATAATACACTCCTTGTTTGAAATGGATGATGGTAAGTTTCATAAAGTTGCAAATGTAGTTGGATGGACCATGAGATATCATCCACATGGGGATTCTGCTATTTATGAAGCACTTGTTAATCTTGCAAACTTTGAATTATTGATTGAGAAGCAAGGTAACTTTGGTAATACCTTAACTGGTGATAGAGCTGCTGCTTCAAGATATATTGAATGTAGAATATTGCCTTTTGCAAAGAAGGTTTTATACAATCCAGAATTGACTGAATTTGAAGATTCTTATGATGGACGACATCAGGAACCTTCTGTGTTTCCTGCTAAAATTCCTTTGGTAGTTATTCAAGGTGTTAATGGTATTGCTGTTGGTATGGCAACCACCATCTTCTCCCATAATATAGGAGAGGTGCTTGAGTACATGGAAAAGGAACTTAAAGGTGAAAACTTTGTTTTGTATCCGGACTTCTTAGGTGGTGGATTTGTTGATGTAACAAACTATGATGATGGACGTGGTTCTGTTGTGGTAAGAGCCAAACTTGATATCAGTGATCCAAAAAGAATCATCATCACAGAATTGCCTTTTGGTGTTACAAGTGAAAGATTGATTACAACCATTGATGATGCAGCTAAAAAGGGTCGATTGAAGGTTTCCTCAATCAATGACTACACTGCAGGAGATGTTAACATTGAAATTAACCTTGCTCGTGGTTCATACAGTGAGGATATTGTAAAAGCCTTATATGCTTATACTGATTGTGAGAGAAAGATATCCTGCAACCCTCTTGTTATAAGAGACAATATTCCAACAATTATTGGTGTTACAGATATTGTAAAATATCATTCTCATCATTTGGTTGAGGTTCTAACACGCGAATTGGAATTGGAAAAATCTCAATTGAATGAGAAACTTCAAATGAGAACCTTGGAGCGAATCTTTGTTGAAGAGAGAATCTACAAGAAGATTGAAAAGCAGAAAACCTCTGAAGGGGTAATAAAATCAGTAATTACTGGGTTTAGCTCCTTCAAAGAACAATTACTACGTCCTATAACAAAAGAGGATGTTGATCGATTGCTGAAGATACCAATCAGAAGAATTAGTTTGTTTGATATCTCCAAGAATGAAATGGAAATTGATGCAATCCATGCCGCGTTGAAATTATGCCAATCTAGATTGGATAATATAATTGAATATTCAATTTCTTACATTGCTGACATGAGAAAACTTGTTCCAAAAGATAGGCTTAAAAGAAAGACAATAATTAAGAATATTGAAGCAGTTAATGTTAAAGATGTTGCTCAACGCGATAAGGATCTTAAATATAATGCAGAGAATGGCTATTTAGGTTACAATATAAAAGATGGTGATAGCGTGTTAAAAATTAGCATCTTTGATAAGATAGTGGTGGTTGCAAAAGACGGTCATTATAGGTTTATGGTAAATCCTGAAAAGGAATACGTTGGAAAGGGCTTGATGTATTGTGGCTATGCAGATAAAGAAGAACTTAAGAAGGTGACCTTCACTCTTATTATGCAGCAAAAGACCTACAAGTACTTATTTGTGAAGAGATTCCAAATAAAGAGTGGTCAATTAAATAAAGAATACTGCTTGCTACCTGATGTTGAAACGTATAAGGTTGTAAAGCTTTCTATGCTTGAAAATGCAGAGATACGAGTTGTGTACAAACCTAAACCTGGCTTGAGAGTTAAGGAAGAGAGCTTTTATTTAAGTGATTACTTAATTAAGGGTGCTTTTACAAAAGGCACAAGATTAACTGTTAAGGAAGTAAAGTCACTCAGGATGCGTCCTGTAAAAGAAGTAGAAAAAAAAGAAAAAGATCTTTTTGATTTAGATTAATGAGGAAAAAAAATGGATTCAGTAAAAGATAGAGTTATATTCGAAGATAACCATATTATTATTATTAACAAATTACCTGGTGAATTGGTACAAGGTGACTCCACTGGAGATGTAACTTTAGCAGATAAAGTAAAGCAATATTTAAAAGATAAATATAACAAACCAGGTAATGTATATTTGGGTATTCCACATAGACTTGATCGTCCAACAAGTGGAATAGTTGTTTATGCAAAGACTGAAAAGGCTTTGAAGCGTTTGTGTGAGACCTTTAGAACTGGTGATGTAAAGAAAATTTATTGGGCAATTACAGACAAAGCACCACAAAAACCTGAAGCTACCTTGGTTCATTACATAACACGTGATGCAAAGCAGAATAAAAGCTTTGCAACTCCTGTTGAAAAGAATGGAAGTAAGTTAGCAAAGTTGAGCTACAAGATGATTGCAGCCTCCAAATCTTTCTTCCTCGTTGAAATTGATTTATTGACAGGTCGTCATCATCAAATTAGAGCACAGTTTGCAGCCATCAATGTTCATGTTAGAGGTGATCTTAAATATGGTGCAAAACGAAGCAATAAGGATGGTGGAATTTCCCTTCATGCAAGAAAAATTGTTTTCCCTCATCCTGTAAAAGATGAAATTGTTTCTATCCTAGCAGATCCTCCTCATGAAGTTGTATGGGATGCTTTTATGGCAACTAAACCAGAATAATACGGTAAATAAATATATATAAAAAGGAGCAAATCATAATGACTTGCTCCTTTATTGTTTTATTTGCTTTGTTGGGTTTTCTCAGTATTTAAAAACTCTGAGTTGCGTATAGCTCTTGATTGATTAAAACATAATCCAATTAACTATTGAATTGGTAATTTTACAATTCCCTCTTTTGATATTGCATTGATTCTAATATCAAGGTTTTTATCACTTTGATAGTGGATGAAGTTTGCACTTTCCGATACCTTGGTGAGATTCTTATCTATCTTTTCTGAATTCAATATTCCATCATTATAATAAGGGTTTACTGTCATGTATCGTGTTCCAAGCAGTGTTAAGTTTTGGAAGAAGTGTGTTCCTTGACTTGGTTCTACCTGGAAACCCGGCAATCCTGTTTCTACAATCAAACTTGCATTTGATATTTGTGACCATGAGGCAGGAATACCCAGCCATGGATCACTGGAGCCTAGACGGCCTGCTACAACCAACATGTAGGACTTTTCATCTATATCAAATTTAGCATTGAATTTTTCAATCTCATGCGGCATGTTCAACATGTTTGCCGCATTAAATTTACCAGTTTTGATTAAGATTAGATCCTTTATATCTTCAACTCTTCCATTACCCATAACAGATTTTGAATAGATTAGAGCCTCTGGTATTTCAGACTCATTTATTTCAACACATTTTTCTTCATTGCCTTCTGCTATTGGTCTTATTTGAAGGATGCTGAATTCAGGTTTTTTAGGTTCCACTTTGTTTAGGTTAATTGCAAATTCTATTTCAACAGGAGTTCCCATTGCAGTTTTACCAAGCTGCAATAGAGCCTTTACAATGCTTGCAAGAGGGAAGTAATCATACTTTAAGATACCATTAAATGTTATTACCTTTTCTCCTTTTGCTCTAAAACTTTCACTCATGCCACCAAATTCATCAATTGTACTTGCTATACCCCTTAAAGTTTCAGGGTATTTAGCTGCATCTTTAACATCTAGGAGGGTAAGGTTATCTATATCTTTGGAGGGGTTGTAAGTTTCTAGCATATTAAGTGCATAGAACTTTGATTGACTGCTTGATTGTCCTCCTCCTAGGAAATGAACTGGACGTTTTGGATTTTGAGGAGAAAACCTTAAAACACTACCATTGTCTACAACTGATTTACCGAATCCTAATGAAAGTAGTCCGATCCCATCAGTTGTTTGTTCCTCTGGAAGAGGATAGTAGTTAAGACTTCTTGCAACACCACTGATGTTTGGGTACCAGTAATCACCATGACGAGAACCAATTACCTGCTGAATAACCACTGCCATCTTTTCTTCTTCGAGAATGTGATTGGTTGCGTTTAGATAATCTTTTGCTAGATTAAAATAAGTTGATGCCCACACTGTCTTGATTGCAGTTTCAAGATCTTTCAATCTTTCTGCCTTTTTACCTACGTTTGCAATCATGCAGGTTTCATAAACACCTGCAAAAGGCTGAAAATGTGAATCTTCCAATAGTGAGGATGATCTAATTGAAATAGGTCGCGTTATGACCTCGATGACTTCCTTCAAATCATCCTCCAATTCTGATGAAATCTCACTATTCAAGAATTTGTTTAATACTTCAATATCAGTTCTATCTTCCATTGTAAATTCTTTTAGGTCATTTAATTCAATAAAGTCATCAAACATATCGGTTGCAATCACAACGGTACGGGGTATTGAAAGATATACATCAGGATAATTGTCGGTTAAATTGCAGGCTCTAACTTCCTTGTCTATGAAAGCAAGGCCTCTTCCTTTACCTCCAAGAGAACCGGAGCCTATACGACTGAAGAATAAAGTTTCATCGTAGTAGTCCTTGTTGAAGGATGCAATAACACCCTTTGTCCTTTCAGCTCTGTATGTTTTGATCATTTGAACAGTGGCATTTCTAGCTTCCTCTGCTTCCTCATTGTTTTTTACATTGAACTTCAAGGGTTTCAGCTGAGCTGCTAATCTATAAAGACTTTGTGCTTGAAGCCATCTTGAAAAATCATCACGCTCAGCATGATATAGGAAAGATTCAATTGGCACGGAAGCAATTGCTTTTTGGAGCTGGCTCATGCTTTGTACTTCCCAAATTACTTCACCAGTTGTTGGATTTTTAAATAGGAATGGACCAAATCCATAATGAAGTATTACATAGTTCCTCAATTGAGATAGTAGTCGGGATGATTTTTTCCATAAGAATTCAG
>CAYWGU010000134.1:0-6744 GCA_964457975.1 uncultured Spirochaetaceae bacterium
CTTACGAAGAATATGGCACCAGTCAGTTATTAAGTGTACCATATGCTTTGCATGCTAAAACAGCCTCTAACATATTCAGTGGTTATTATAGTGATTTAACAAATAAACCCGAGATTCCTGACACGTTATCTAAATTAGTTACAGATGCTGGCAATAAAAACATCACCAACCTTTCTGACCCTGTAAACGGCCAGGATGCTGCTACAAAAGCATATGTTGATGCATTGGAAGATAGAGTATTTTATCTGGAATTTAATGCTGGAAAAGATACTATTATTGATTACGATGGGAATTATTATAAAATAGTAAAAATCGGTAATCAATTGTGGATGGCAGAGAATCTGAAAGTTACACATTATCATGACGGAACAGCTATACCATTAATAGAGGATAATTCAGCTTGGAGTGCACTTTTTTATGATCCTATTACAATAGAACAATTTGGTTATAACAGTAAAGCTTATTGTTATTACAACAACAACTCTGCAAACGGAGATACCTACGGTGCATTATATACCTGGGGAGCAGCAATGAATGGTGCTACAAGTAGCAGTGATAACCCAAGTGATGTACAAGGTGTTTGCCCAGATGGCTGGCATTTACCAAGTGATGCAGAATGGAAAGAGTTGGAAATGTACCTGGGAATGAGTCAAAGTGATGCTGATGACATAAATTCCCGTGGAACAGATGAAGGCAGTAAACTTGCAGGAAATGTATCTTTATGGAATGATGGAGTTTTAAATAGTAATGTCGAATTTGGCACTTCAGGCTTTACTGCTCTTCCGAGTGGTTATCGGAGTAACTATGGTTCGTTCTCTAATTTGGGCTTCAGTACCTACTTTAGAAGTGCTACAGAGGGCGATAGTTCTTTTGCATTAATCCGCGCTTTGTACTATAGTAAATCTGAAGTGGTGCGGATCAATACCTGGAAGCCTCACGGCAAATCAGTGCGTTGTACAAAGGACTAGCGTGGGTTTGACTATTTGACTATTTGACTATTTAAATAATTACTATCATGAAAAATATATTTTACCCAATCATTGCATTATTAATAAGTGCAACTGTTTTTGCACAAGCACCACAAAGTTTTAAGTACCAAGCTGTAGCAAGAGATGCTTCAGGTGAAGTAAAAGCTAACCAGAAGGTAGGTTTTCAAATAAGTATTTTACAAAGCAGTGAAAGTGGTACAACTGTTTACACTGAAACCCATGTTGATTCGACTAATCAGTTTGGACTTGTAACCCTTGAAATAGGTACAGGAACCACAACTGATGATTTTACAACAATCGATTGGGGCAATGACTCATACTTCATTCAAATAAAAATGGATGCTTCTGGTGGCACATCATATGTTCTAATAGGTACAAGCCAATTATTAAGTGTCCCTTATGCTTTGCATGCAAAAATAGCTGATAATACATTCAGTGGTGATTATAGCGACTTAACAAATAAACCAGTAATACCCGATACTTTATCTGATTTAGTATCAGATGCTGGTAACGAAAGCATTACCAACCTTGCTGATCCTATAAATAAACAGGATGCCGCTACTAAAGCATATGTAGATGCCTTAGAAGCACAGATTCTAGAGCTACAAATAGCAACAGGTTTAAAAGTGAAAGATATTGATGGTAATCTATATAACACTGTATCCATAGGGACTCAAGTATGGATGGCGGAAAACCTAAAAACTACGCATTATGCTGATGGCACAGAAATACCCTTAGTAAAAGATAATACAGAATGGACAAATTTAGGTGATAACAGCACCGATGATGCATATTGTTGGTATAATAACGATAGTGTAAGTTATGCCGGAACTTATGGGGCATTATACACTTGGGCAGCCTCAATGAAAAAAGCAACCAGTAGTTCCAGTAATCCAAGTGGAGTGCAAGGCGCATGCCCCGATGGTTGGCATTTGCCAAGTGATGATGAATGGAAAGAACTTGAAATGCATCTTGGTATGAGCCAATCTGATGCTGATAATACAGGAGCAAGGGGCACAAACGAAGGAAGTAAACTTGCAGGTAATGCTTCCTTGTGGAATAATGGTGATTTAAAGAATAATTCTGAATTTGGTACATCTAACTTTTCTTGTCTACCAGGTGGTAGTCGCCGTGGTAGCGATGGGTTATTCGGCTTCATGGGCCACGAAGGTTACTGGCTGAGTTCTACTGAGGATAGTAATAACAAAGCATGGACCCGTTACTTGGGGGCCTGGAACTCAGAAATATCCCGCTACAGCTACAATAAGTCAGGTGGTGACTCTATTCGTTGCATCAAAGATGAATAGACTATTTATTGATAACATAAACAAAAGAGTAGCTAACATGTATTACAAGATTATGCAAATTAATCCAGGAAATGAAAATTTTGCAAATACAGCAATTTGTACTTCAAGTTTGAAGTTAGCAGAGCAATATTATCGAAATATATAGTTGGGGTTGTGTATAGGAGACACTTTCATATGTCTTATAATGGTATATCATTCCTAAAAAAGATAATCGACCCTAGCAAACACCTAAGGACAACTGGACGAGATGATGTTGAAATTGAAGAAAAAATAGCAAAAAATGACCCTGTGTCCGAAATGATCAGGTACTTGTTAATAATAAATGAGTTTTAAACTGAAATATCAAAAGCATGAAACCAAAATTCCATGAAAGATAGAAAAGCGGAAAATCCCAATACACAAAGCAAGAGTGTTCCAGCCCATCCCACTACCATCCCTTCGCTTCCACACACTTGCTTTCTTTGCCATCGAGAATTTGTTCATTAATAAACTGTTAATTGGAAAAGATAAGCCTAATTTTTTCTTATTATTGTAGATAATTTTAGAATACAAATGGCGACAGCTCAACAAATAAAGACACTCTTAAAATCTCACTTTGAGAATAACTCAGAGCAGTTTATGACAATTGCTTTGCAAGTTGCTGCTCATGAGGCAAGACAAGGCCATATGGTACTTGCTGATGAGATTAAAGAACTGATTGAAAGGAATAAATCAACAATTGGGCGTAAAGTCATTAAATTCTTACCTGACTTAAGTGATTTAATTCTTTCAAATAATTCACCGACCCATTTATCTGAATTGATTGTAGAAGATTCACTTTTAGATAAAATCAATCGAATTATTAGAGAATATCTCCAGAAGGAGAAGATTAGAAAATACGGATTATCAAACCGTAGAAAAATATTACTTACAGGTAATCCTGGGACTGGAAAGACCATGACAGCTTCGGTTCTAGCCAATGAGTTAAAATTACCCTTATATATTGTCCTAATGGACAAGCTTGTAACAAAATTCATGGGAGAAACTGGAGCCAAATTAAGACAGATATTTGAGAAGCTAGATGAATCAAGAGGAGTCTATCTTTTCGACGAATTTGATGCAATTGGCTCTGAAAGAAGTAAGGATAATGATGTTGGTGAGATGCGTCGAGTTCTGAATGCCTTCTTACAATTTATTGAGCATGACAAGTCTGAAAGTTATATAGTTGCAGCAACTAATAATATTAATATTCTTGACCAGGCCCTTTTTAGACGATTTGATGATATTTTTAATTATTCCTTGCCGGATAAGAATCAAATTAAAAAGCTTATTTCAAATCGCCTAGGTCAATTTTTGCCAAAAGAATCTATTGCCAAAACGATTGAAAAGGCAGCTTATTTAAGTCATGCCGAGATTTGTCAGGCCTGCGATGACTCGATTAAAGAAGCAATTCTTTCTGACAAGAAACTTGTATCATTAGATACGTTAAGCAGAATGTTAGAAGATAGACGAAACGCCTATGGCAGATGATTTTCTAAGACATATTTTCATAAAGGATAGACCATCTGAAATTAACTATTCTGGGATTCCGATTCCTATTGAAGTACCTATTCCTACTAGAGATAGGAAAAACCATGGTGAATTTCTTAAAAAGAGGTTTGAGAGTTTATGGGAATTATATGAAAAAAGTAATGAAGAGAGAAGGGCTATTTCACTTCCTACAAAAGACGGACTTTATTTAGAGTTTATTGGAAAAGCAGGGTATGAACTAGCGACTAAAAGTCTTGAGAGTTTTCGTTCAGGTGTAAGGTTGCTTAATATTCATTGTGAAGGCACTGGTGCTATAACGACTAAAGCAACAATATTTGTGCCTCATTCACAAAGAAAATTCTTTCTAAAGAAGGTTACAGACTATCTCGATAAAACACGAGGGGCTGATAAACCAGCGAATCAAAGATTAATTGATAGTATTGAGGAAATCAGATTAGCAGTTTTAGAATCTTTCTGGCAAGATCCTATTGAGTTATTACCAAAGGATACTCCTACGTGGTGTGAGCTATGGCTAATTACTGAAAACACTCTAGATTCGGCAAATGATAAATGTGATAAGCTATTTAAATTATGTGATT
Organism: uncultured Spirochaetaceae bacterium; assembly: GCA_964457975.1. Classification (GTDB taxonomy): domain Bacteria; phylum Spirochaetota; class Spirochaetia; order Sphaerochaetales; family Sphaerochaetaceae; genus Pleomorphochaeta. The sequence goes on from CAYWGU010000134.1 coordinate 4,405, forward strand.
TATATAATATAATTCATTCTAGTAACTACCTAATCTTTCCAGAACGTACAGTTGTTTTAATAGAGGCAAATAAATCACAGCTTTTGGAATTACTGGAGTCATCAGGAGATATTTCAGAATTTAGGCTTGCACAGGAGACAGCGAGTTTTTGGACCAAGATGGAGAATATTGAACAAATAGAATGGGCTGAAGAATTAAAGAGCAGACTTAAATACAATCCTGATTCAAATATTTTCATAACAGTATTAGATGCAGGCGTTAACAATGGACATCTTCTTCTAAATCAATTACTATCAGACCAGAACTGCTTAGCTCTATTTGATGAATGGGGCACCGAGGATAATAAAGTTCATTTTGGACATGGCACATTAATGTCTGGAATTGCAGCTTATGGGGATCTTACGAAAATTCTAAAATCATCGGTAGAGCATAGTATTAGTCATAAACTTGAATCAGTAAAAATATTACCTCCAAGCGGTGAAAATCCACCAAAACTTTATGGAGATTATACAAAAAGAGCAATTAGCCTCTCTGAAATAAATAATCCATTGGCTACTCACATTATTTGTATGGCTATTTCTAGCAAACATCAGATGGATAAGGGTAGGCCATCCTCCTGGTCTTCGGCAATTGATGATATTACTTCTGGTGCAAATGATGATATTCCACGATTATTTATCGTTGCTGCAGGTAATATCCCTGAAGTTACACAAATAAATTATCCAGAAGATAGTTTAAAGACATCTATCGAAAGTCCCGGCCAATCATGGAATGCAATTACGGTTGGTGGATATACCAACAAGATTCAGATTAACGAGCAGAAGTATAAGGATTATAAAACCCTTGCTTCTACAGGAGAATTATCTCCTTTTTCAACAACATCATATCCATGGGATATGAAATGGCCTATAAAGCCAGAAATTGTTATGGAGAGCGGAAATATAGCTGTAGCTCCTGATAATCAACAAAGTTCACTTGAAGATTTAAGTTTACTATCCTTATCACATCAACCTACGAAAAACCAGTTTCAATATTTTAATCAGACAAGTGCAGCAACTGCTGAAGCTTCAAATTTTGCGGCTAGGCTTTATGCAGATTACCCAGATGCATGGCCAGAAACTATTCGAGGTTTAATTATTCATTCTGCAACATGGAATGAAAAAATGATTTCTCAGTTTTCAATAAATAAGAATAAAAAAAGAGACCTTCATAAATTGTTAAGGATTTTCGGTTATGGAATACCAAATTATGAAGTAGCCAGAAAATGTTTAACAAATAGTCTTACACTTATTATTGAAGAAACAATTCAGCCGTTTGAAAAAAATAAGGGTGCATACAAAACAAAAGATATGCATTTATTTAGGTTGCCTTGGCCTGTAGAAGAGCTGTCTAGTTTAGGTGAGAAGGAAGTTAGAATACGATTAACCTTATCATATTTTGTTGAGCCTGGACCTCTGGGTGTTGGATGGAATTACAGATATCGCTATGCTTCTCATGCTTTACGTTTTGACCTAAAAACACCAACTGAAAATGAGGAAGAGTTTATTAAGAGAATTAATAATGCAGCTAGAGAAAAGGGTGAAAAAGGTTTTATTAGTAATAAGTGGTTAATTGGTGATAGACGAAATGTTGGTTCAATTCATTCAGATATTTGGTCAGGTACTGGTGCAGAAGCTGCATCCTCCAATTTAGTAGCTGTTTACCCAGTAATTGGGTGGTGGAAAGAGAGGTCAAATCTAAAATGTTATAATAATAAAACAAGATATTCTTTAATAATATCGGTCCAATCTGAAGAAACTGAAATTGATTTATATACACCAATAATTACGAAAGTTAGAGTACCAATTGAGATAAAAACTTAATCTTGATTTTGCCATCCCCTCGCTGCAAGGCACATTGGCAAAACGCACAAAGCTATCGCTGTAACCAAATTTTGCCAAAGAGCCTTTTCGCCCTTCCCGCTCCAATGCTGGACTGAGAGACAGTGCAAACTTGATAGATATATAGTTTGAGAACAAAAACCGCCAGTGCCTAACAGCCGGTCATAAGTAATTTGGCACTCAGTGGTTTGCGTTGGTCAGTGCTTTTAATTATGTTTGTTGTAAATTGATACTGATAAGCTTTGAAATTGCCAACTAACCATATACCAGAAACGTTCAGTACTGCTAAGTTTGATTATTCATTTTTCGAAATTAGATTAACAACAACCTATTACCTACTTCATAAAGCAGATAATCAATGCCTGAATAACGTTTGCATATGGTTGAAAGTGTAAGGTTATCCTACAATAAATGAAAACATAGCAACCTATTGCAACCCCACAGGTTATAAGGTGTTCGG
>CAYWGU010000135.1:0-6742 GCA_964457975.1 uncultured Spirochaetaceae bacterium
AGTTTTTTATTGAAAAAGACACCAGTTATCCCCTATTGTAAGTTTAACAAAAACAGCAACACTGTGCAGATAATGAATAGAAATATGTGAAACTATATTTTCCTGTTTTTGAATGGAGTTTAATGGAAGCAAACCACAAAGTTCAGCTAACTACATTTGTTATTCCATTTTTTTACAATATATCAATCTTAGGATCTTCAATCTTTTCTAGTGGAATTGTTTTCATTTCGATACTGATACCCAAATAAATCATTTTAGTTTCAATATTTAAGGTATGGGTAACATGGATTTAAATACATCTCTACTATATGCAGATATAGCAGATAAAATATTTGAAAATGTAGTAAATTCAATATAGCCCGATATACCTTTGAGTGAAATAAAACTTTAGGAGAAAAAGAGAAAAAAATGGCTAAAAAAATTGTATTTGTTAATTTATTATCTGCAACTTTGTTATAGGAACAGCTAATTCAAGCTGCTAAAGTAGTGATTTTTGCAAAGCTGTGAATAATGATAACTCGAGTGATTATTCCACGTGATAAGCACTAATTATATCCACCAATAGCACCTTCAATATCGACTAGAACACCACTTTTATTTGGAAAAAATATTTATTTTGCACCTTTAGTATTCATTAGAGCACCACTTAAATAAGATGAAAAACACATTGGAGCTCTTACAACTATCAGTGGTGTTGAACCAATGCAGAGAGGACACTTCATATTGTTATAATCAGTAACTCCATAACTCTTCTCACCATACTTCTTTTAATACCAACGATGCTTAAATCAAAATATAAAACTGATTAACTATAAATTGATATTAAATATCACTCCATATTTAGATTTATGAAAATAAATACCGAATTTCATTGCTTTATTTCATTTTCCGTTCAATAATAAAGTATATGAAGATTAATCAGACTACAGAACAAGTAAATAATAAATCAAAAGGGATTGATATAAAATCTACTCTTGATATTTGTAATATAATAAATGAAGAAGATAAAACAGTAGCCGATGCTGTTTTTACAGCCTTAGAACCTATTTCTCTTTTAATTGATGAAGTGGTTAGGTCATTTAAAAAGGGTGGCAGGTTAATTTACATTGGAGCTGGCACTAGTGGTAGACTAGGTGTATTGGATGCAAGTGAATGTCCTCCAACCTTTGGTGTATCTCCAGATATGGTTGTAGGTTTAATTGCAGGTGGAGATGTAGCTCTCAGAACTGCTGTAGAAAATGCAGAAGATGATGGTGAAGCAGGTATACAAAGTTTAAAAGATTTGAATTTTAGTAAAATAGATGCACTTATTGGAATAACTGCATCGGGTGAAGCTAAATTTGTCAAAGATGCAATGGCTTATGCACAGAGCCTTGGCTCTGTAGTTGGTGGTATTAGCTGCAATGAAAATTCTAAGGTATTTGATTGTGCAGATCATAAAATATTTTTACCAGTTGGACCTGAAATTGTAACAGGAAGCACCAGAATGAAAAGTGGTACTGCTCAAAAAATGGCACTAAATATGATTACAACTGTAGCAATGATAAAGCTTGGTAAGGTTTATGATAATTATATGGTTAATCTAATACCAACAAATAAGAAATTAGTTAAAAGAGCTAAATCATTAATAAAAACAATATCTGAAAAAGACAACAAAATAGTAGATAAAGTTTGGGAAAATTGTCATGGAGATACAACAATAGGAATTCTAATGGCCATTCGCGATATAAGCTTTGAAGAAGCTGAATTCTTACTTGAAAAGAGTGATAACAATTTACATAAAGCAATTGATATTTTTGAAACTTATTAAAGTTTTAATCTATAAAAGGAGAGAGGTATGAAAAAAATTATTTTAATTACAATATTAGTATGTGCTTGTTTAAATACTAATATCTTTGCTGCAGGAACAAAAGAAGCTGGAATGTCAGAAGGAAAAACTACCATAAAAATGTGGACTTGGAGACCTGAAGATATTGATTTCTACAATTCTGTTATAGCTGATTTTGAAGCAGAAAATCCTACAATTCAAGTAGAACAAAATGCCATGAAAAACACAGAATACAATACAGTATTAGCTGCTTCTTTAGCAGGTGGAAGTGGTCCTGATATCTTTATGGGTAGAGCATACGGTGGTCTATTAACCTATGTAGAATCTGGCTACCTAGAACCAATTACCAACATGTTCCCTGAAGTAGCAAACTATCCAAGCGCTGCACTAGGTGGAGCAAGTGATGGTGATGGTAACATTTGGGGATTACCAGCTGTTGGTCAAACTTTATGTGTTTATTATAACAAAGCAATGTTCAAAGAATATGGCCTTGAAGTACCACAAACTTGGAATGAATTTTTAAATGTTTGTAAGACTTTAAAAGCTAATGGTGAAATCCCAATTGCCAATGGAACAAAAGATGGTTGGTGTGTAGAAACACTTTTAGGTGTAGTTGCTCCTGCATTCTATGGTCCTGATTATTTTGATGAAGTTATTGCAGGAGATGCTAACTTTGAAGATCCAAGATTTATAAATGCTTTAAATCATATGAAACAATTAACTCCATATCTACCTAATTTATATACAGGTGTTGGATATACAGATATGCAATCTTATTTCATTAATGAAATGGCAGGTATGTTCTTAGGTGGTTCTTATGAAAAGGGTAATTTTGTGGCACAAAATCCCGATTTAGATTATGGTGTGTTCGCTATTCCTGGAGACAAAGCATCAGATCCTAAACTAGTAACAGTTTATGCTGATATGAACTGGGCAGTTAACGCTGCTGGTGAGAATAAAGAAGCAACTGCAAAGTTTGTACAGTTTTTAGGTAGCAAACACGTTGGTCAAAAGGTAATTGATGAACTTCAAATGGTATCATGGGTTCCTGGAACCAATGCTGACTCCAACCCATTTATTGGTGAAATTCTTGAATTACAAAAAGAAAGCACACCTTATATTTTCTTAGTTGGATTTAGATATCAACAACCAACTGGATCTTCATTATGGCAGGCTGCAGGACAGGCATTTATGTCTGGAGATTATACTGCAATGGAAGCTGCAATGACAGTTCAAAAAGGAATTGCAACATATTATAAACCCTTCCAGAAATAACTAATTAACGAAGTTAATGTTCCACACTTTGAAAAGAGCGTGGAACATTAATGCATATAGAGGTATAAATGAATCAAAAGGAAATAAATAAAACTAAGAATATAATAATGTTCATAGCGCCAGCTTTAGCTATAGTAACACTATTTATATTATTACCCTTAGCGATGTCTATGTATAATAGTTTGTTTGATTGGAATCAAATGGTTAAACTAGGTTTTGTTGGTCTTGGAAATTTTAAGGATTTGTTCTTTAAATTTCCTTATAATGAAAGGTTTTCCAATGCTTTATCAAATAATGCTAAATGGTTTTTAGCAACTATGTTTTTGCAAAATACTTTTGGTTTGTTTTTTGGATATCTATTATCAAGAAACATAGCTGGTAGTAACTTTTTTAAAAGAGTCTTCTTTCTTCCAGTTCTTTTTTCAATTGTTGCAGTAGGTTTCTTGTGGGGAATGTATTTAAAACCTGATGGATTGTTGAATTACTTTTTAAAGGTATTAAATCTACCACAATATCAAAGAGCATGGCTTGGTGATGCACAATATGCAAATAAAGCGTTAATTCTTGTTAATATTTGGAGATGGGTAGGTTTTCCTTCCTTGGTCTTCTTAGCTGCCATTGATAATATTCCTGAAGATAATATAGAAGCTGCCTATCTTGATGGAGCATCTTCTTGGACAATTTTTACAAAAATCATCTTCCCATTAATAATACCTTCAATCACAATTATATTTGTATTAACTACAATTGGTAGTTTAAATGTTTTTGAACAAATTTTTACAATGACAGGAGTAGATGGAGCTCCAAACTATGCCACAGATACCATTGGAACTTTATTTTATAGAACTGCATTTGGCTCTGTAGATGCCGGAAATCCTGAGGTAGGCATGGGTTCAGCAATTTCAGTTGTTATATATGTTTTGACCTTCTCAATTTCATTAATAACCATAGCAACAAGTAAAACAAAAGAGGTAGAGCTATGATAAATAATCTTCGGTTTAAAAAATCCTCAATAGGTACAAAGATCTTTATTATTATAAGTCTTTTAATTATGAGCATATATGTGTTATTAATCGCATACCCAATTATCAATATGGTATTATCATCCTTTAAGAGTACAAGAGATATATTAAGAACTCCATTTGGTTTACCAACTGAATTTAGCTTTCACAACTATAAAGTACTATGGGTTGATAAGCACTTTGATGTTTATTTTATGAATAGTATTTTAATTACTTCTTTCTCCATGATATTTGTAGTTTTCTTAGGATCAATGGCCTCCTATGGGATTTCACGATATAAGTTTAAAGGAAATACTCTTGTTTATCTGTTATTTCTAAGTGGTATTATGCTTCCTTTAAAAGCAGCTGTTATTCCTCTGTTTATGATCATAAAGAAAATGAATCTAATTAATACACGTTGGTCTGTTATATTTATTTTTATTGCTATGGGAATACCATCAACAGTATTTATCCTATCTGGATTTATGAAGGCTGTTCCAAAAGAAATGGAATATGCTGCAAGAATTGATGGTTGTAAAGACTTTAGTATTTATTCAAAAATATTCATGCCTTTGAGTGTACCGTCTATTGCTTTGGTGACAATATATAATGCAGTACCTATTTGGAATGATTTCTTTTTCCCACTCGTATTTTTACAAAGTGAAAAAGCAAAAACTCTACCTGTCGGATTGAGCTCATTCTTTGGACAAAATAGCACCAATTGGAGTCTTTTGTTTACAGGACTATCTCTTGCAATTGTACCAATGATTATAATCTACTTATTCATGAGTAAATACTTTATCAAAGGTTTAACAGCAGGTGCTGTTAAATAATCTATTTATGAACTTCTTTCCAAGTCTTAAACAATAGTTCATTGCTATTTGAGAGCTTTGAAAGGAGTGTTGTATATAGAATATCAATTACAGTGAATTGGTTTAATCTTGAAATAAAAGCACCTTCTCTATATACAGGTTCTACATCAGGAATGGTGAGAGAAATATTAGATAATTTGGAGATGGTGTTATCACCAATTTTAGTTAAAGAAATAATGGTTGCATTATTATGTTTTGCAACTTCAGTAATTTTCTTAACAGCTTTTGTTTCACCAGAATAGGAGATGGTAAAGCAAATATCGCCTTTCTTTAAATTGGTAGCATGAACAAGCGCTAAATCAGTATCATAATAGAAATGAGACGTTATACCGAGTCGTAACAGTTTTTGAGCAAAATCCTGTGCAACCAATCCACTAGCTCCAATACCAACAAGTAAAAGATTATTGCAAGTTTGAATAGCTGTTATAACTTTATCTATTTCATTGGTATTCAATACATCTGGAATAATTGAAATGTTTTCACAGATAAGAGTGGTCATTGATCTAACTATTTCATCAGTGTTTTTTAATTTACTAAAATCAAAGGTGTTAGGTTCAAGGGCTTTATTCTTATTGTGGCTGTATATATCACGAGTCAAATCAATTTTTAGTTCTCTAAAACTTGTTGCACCAATCTTTTTACAAAGGCGAGTAACAGTAGAGCAACTTGAATTGGCTTTATTAGCTAAATCAGATATTTTAAGCTTTAAAACCTCTTGAGGATTGTTTAATATATATGTAGCAACCTTCTTTTCAGATTGACTAAGACTTGAGTATTTTTGTTTGATTAAAATCAGGCTTCCTTGCATATATATATAATACATTAAAACAGTATGGTTGTCATTTAATAATAGGAGAAGATATGAGATATTATTTTGGTTTTGATGGTGGTGCAACTAGATGTCGTCTTTCTATAAGCGATGAAAGTGGAAAGAGAATCTATGATGATGAAGGTGGATCTTCAAATATCTATTCAGTTGGAAAAATCAAAGTTGAAAACACCATACAATCCTTGCTAACAAAAGCCATGAATACTTTATCAATTACAAAAGAGGATTTAGTTGCTGGTTGCTTTGGATCTGCAGGATTATCAAGAAAAAATGATATTGAATTTTATAGATTTATATTCTCCTCTTTCCTTCCTTCTTCTTCCATCTACCTATGCAGTGATGCTGAGATTTTATTGGCTGGAGGATTGAATTCTCTATCTGGTATTTGTTTGATTGGTGGAACTGGTTCTGTTTGCTTTGGAAGAAGCTACGATGGAAAAATAATAAGATCTGGTGGTTTTGGTTGGAGATTAGGTGATGAGGGCTCTGGTTGGAGCATAGCCAATCAAGCAATAGCTAGAACACTTAAAAGCAAAGAACTAAGAGATCTTCCTACAAATCTAGAGAAAGATATACTTGAATTCTTCACCCTTGAAAACATTGAAGATATCATAAGCGTAGTTAATGATGAATCGACTACAAAATCACAAATAGGAAATTTTGCCAAACATGTAACTAAAGCAGGTGATGCAGGTGATGCTTTAGCACTGTCTATTTTAAATGATGCCGGAGTTTCGTTATTTAATCTCGTAAAGTCTGTCGTCGATCGACTTCCTAAAAATCATTCAAGGAAAGTTGTAATAGCAGGTGGTGTATTGAAAAATGACAAATATGTTAGTAGTAGTTTTTATGGACTAATGAGCGAATGTTTATCAGAGTATGAAGTAATTTCAAATCCAATAAACAGTGCAGTAGATGGAGCTCTTCTACTTGCTAG
>CAYWGU010000136.1:0-6685 GCA_964457975.1 uncultured Spirochaetaceae bacterium
ATTTGATGTAATCTCCCATACATATATAATAAATTATGTATGTTACTATATGTAGTAACATTTACAACTGTTACTATATATAGTAACACATACTATGTCAAGCACCTTTTTATATTTCTTGTTGCACATTTTAATTGGAGCGTTGTTGTGCGTATTATAATTTCAAGATGCATGATACTTGGAGTTTGATTGTAGTTTTTACTACCATTTTGAATTCTTGTTATTGAGCTTTACAATATAATCATTCATTCAACACTCAATTGTTTTCTCTGTATCTGATTCAAAGTATTTGGTGATATTTCTAATATTGAAACATGCTGAATCTTTAGCCATATTTTGGGTAGGAGTGAGAATGAACAAAAACCATTTATATCAAATTAAGGTATAAAACAGAAGCTTTCCCTACTTTTTGTAGAGATACTTTCCAATGACAAAACAATGAAAATCGGATGATGCATCTGAAATTCCTCTTTAAAATATTACAAAGAATTTATGGATATGAAAGCCCAATGCACTCAAATATAACTACTTTTTTTTAAATAATTAGCCATAAAACTTTATCTCACAGATGAAAATTAAGACACACTAGTAAATTAAAAATATTTTTTTCTTTACAATTCAACATTATCATCTTATTATTTCTTACTGAAAGTAAATAGATAAAGAGGTTATTATGGCAGATTCAAGGGAAGTTAAGCTTCGAAATATTCTAGCTTATGGTTCTGGTGATTTTTTTGGCGGAGGCTCATTTTTAATTATAAGTACCCTGTTTATGGTATTTTTAATAAATGTAGCAAAAATCCCACCACAGTATGCAGGTTTAATTGTGATGATAGGAAAAGCTTGGGATGCAATAAGTGATCCTTTAGTTGGTATTCTATCTGATAGAAGTAAAAGCAAATATGGTAGAAGGCATGTATTCTTCTTATACGGGATAGTACCAGTTGCTATTAGTTATTATCTATTATGGTCAGCTGTTCAATTTGATTCATTGGTTTTTAAAATAATATATTATACATTTACCTATTCTTTATTCTCAACTGTTTTTACAGTTGTTATGGTTCCATATAATGCTCTTGTAACAGAAATGAGTACTGATTACAAAACAAGAACTAGACTATCAGGTGCTAAAATGGCATTCTCACAGTTCTCAGCACTTATTGCTGGTACAATTCCTAGTTATATTGTAAACAACATGTACAAAGACAATCCTGAAGCTGGGTTCCGTCTTGTTGGTTTGATTTTTGGTATCTTATATGCTATTCCTTGGATCATTGTATTTTTTGGAACTTTTGAGCAACCTGGCTTAAACAAAGATAGAACAGCTCTTCCAATAAAAGAGAATTTTAAACAACTTAAAACACTTCTTGAAAACAAAACATTTAAAGTTCATATTGGTATGTATTTGTTAGCATATGTTGCTATGGATATCCTATCCACTTCCTTCATATTCTATACAACTTACTATATTGGACGACCAGAAAAGTTCTATTTCTACCTAGGAATATTCTTATTATCACAGCTATGTGCATTGGGTTTTTATATGCACATTGCAAATAAGATTGGTAAAGGAAAAACCTATAGAATTGGTGCTACAATTGTTGTGGCTGTAATGCTTGCTTTCTTCTTCCTTTTAAAACCACAAACACCAAACTATATAATATATATACTATGTATTGTTATGGGAATCGGATTTAGTGCAATCATATCTATGCCATGGGCAATGCTGCCAGAATCATGTGAAGTTGAAATACTTTACCATGAAAGAGATAGATCAGGTGCTGTTGCTGGCATGTTCACTTTAATCAGAAAGCTTATACAAGCTGTGGTATTATGGCTATTTGGAATGGCTCTTGCAACATTTGGTTTCGATGGTTCTGCTGCGATTCAAGGTGATACGGCAGTAATGGCTATTAGAGTATCATTCACATTCATACCTTTAATCCTTATGATTTTCGGAGTCCTGCTTAGTTTTATATATAAAGTAACCCCTAAAACATTCCAAATTGCACAGGATGAAATCAAGAGAATAAAAGATGGCGGTATTAGAAAAGATATCACGGATGAAAACAGAATTATTGTTGAACAATTAACAGGTCATCCATATATAGATTAAGCTAAAACAATTCTATTATTTCCACATTGAAGGTAAAACTTCTTTGTGGATTAATTTTTCTTAAGCAAAATCATTAGAATTTTTTGATGTAACTGAATATTATAAATTCGCGGATTATAAACCTTAAAGGATAGTTTTTAATTTCTTTAAAAGAAAGCAATCCCCTGCATTACTACAGGGGATTATATTTAAAGTTTAATACAAATTATCTTTTTACAATATCTGTTCCATAGTAAGCTGAAGTGTAGAGCATCTTTACATCAGATACATTAGGATCACCAGGATTTGTACCAGTACAAGGATCTACAAAAGCATTTTTACTCATTCGATCAAGTACTTCTTTGAACTTATCTTCATTGAAGTCTTTTTCTGTACAATCTTTGAAACATGATGGGATACTTAATTTCTTGTTTAAGTCTCTAACAACATCTGCAATATTATCAACACCTAATAAAGTTTCAATGTAGTTATAACGATCAGTAAACTGTCTGTTATAATCAATTATAAAAGGTAATAAAATTGCGTTTGCTAGTCCGTGAGTTACACCAAATTCACCACCAATTTTATGTGCTAAAGAGTGTACCAAACCAAGAGATGCATTTGTAAAGGCCATACCAGCCATAGCTGAAGCTTCATGCATGTTTTCTCGTGCTTCAAGATTTTCTGGATTACCATATGCAATTGGTAAGTATTTTATAACTAGTTCAATAGCTCTAACAGCATAAGGTTCTGTAAAGTTTGTTTTTGCAATTGAAGCTAAAGCTTCAAGGGAATGACACAAAACATCCATGCCTGTATTTGCTGTGATGTGTGCAGGCATTTTCATTGGAATTGCTGGATCTAATATAGCAATATCTGGAACCATGTCCCCTGCTACGATTGGGTATTTTATATGATTTTCAGTGTCAGTTATTACAGAGAATGCTGTAATTTCTGAAGCTGTTCCACTAGTTGAAGGGATGGCAATAAATTTTGCTTTTCCACGTAGTGCAGGCATTGAACCAACTGCAATGATATCTTCAAAGTTTAGTTCTGGATGTTCATAAAAACACCACATTACTTTTGCTGCATCTAATGCACTACCACCACCAATTGCTACGATCCAATCTGGTTCGAACTCTAGCATTTTCTTAGCACCTGCTAAAACTGTTTTAATCGAAGGGTTTGGTTCTACACCGTCAATGATTATTGATTCAATTCCTGCTGTCTTTAATAATTCAACAGCTTGATCCAAAAACCCAAAACGTTTCATTGAACTACCACCGGTTACTACAGCAGCCTTCTTACCTTTTAAATTACCTAATTCTGATAATGCATTTTCACCATAATATACTTGACGAGGGATTGAGAAACTATATACGCCCATGTTGAGCCCCTTTTAATATTTATTTAGTTAATTGGTTTTATTTATTGTTTTCTGATTAACTATATCTACATAATAACAAAAATTTTAAATAAGTAAACCCTTATCGATACATTTTTATCTTTATTTTTAATAATTCTTTTATTTTTTAAAAATATAAATTGAACTTAAAAATTATACCAAGATTATTTATTTAAAATACCTTAATTGTATTTGTTTATTTATTCTTTTTTTGTTATATTGCAACTCATGGATGCTATATTTGATTTATATGCACAATTGGTGTGCAAGGGGCAACTTAAATTAAGAGTTGCAGATGTTCTTTCTATTAATACAGAGGAATCAACATATGATTTTGCATTGCTTTTAGCAAGAAAAGCCAGCAATTTCACTAAATTAACAGTTAATATCGTAGTTACTAAAAATGGGAAGGTAATTGAAGAGGTTCCTATGGAACCAGAAATACTTGATATTCACAAACCAAATCCAGGAATTCCTGTTATGTGCAGAATCATGGATTTAGCAAATTATACCTACTATTCTTTAGATGATCCTCATGAAATCGAGAATGATCTTATTGGCATTAATAAATTTGGAAATTTAAGTGAACCTTTGGTACTAAATAGAAGAATAACTGTTCCTTGGTGTACTATTATTATGCCATCTTTATCTTTTGCTCAAGCTATATTAAAAGAAGTCGAACAAGGTGATCAGCATAAACTTTTAGAGATTTTATACAGATTAGATCAAGAGGATCCTGAAATTTACTGGGAAAATCAAGCTAACCTACTTACTTACAGAAAAAATTTAGTTGGTAATATGGGTGATGGAATCATCACTATTGAAAACCCTAAAACAAAATTTGTTGGAAAGATATTAGAACAAACAAACTGGGCTGGAGGACACACAGTCTTAAGGAATAACAGAACCTTTTATAACAAACTTCCCAGCCAAAACATTCATACAACACTTGATAATAAAAGCTGTGATGGATCAATAACAGCTTCTCGCCCTTTCCACCTTTTTGGACAAATAGTAAAAAATGCATCCTTTGTTGTAGATAATGGTAGAGTTACAAGCTTCACTGCAAGTGAAGGTTACGAAGCTCTGAATACTTTCTTTTCAAGTGATGCAAATGCAAATATTGTAAGTGGAATAGCACTAAGTGATGAAGACTCTGTTGAATCTCAATACCTAAGAGTCAACACTCACCCCTTCTTATCAATGGAAAACACCACAAGCATTATTTTGGGAGGAATCAATATTGATACTCTCGAATCACTTTTTGATATTAATGATTTAGAAGGATTAAATATTGCTGAATCACTTGTTCAATTAATTGTACCTATTGGCGATGATAAAACCAGAGTAGCAATTAATGGTCAAGTTATAATTGATGAAGGTGTTTTTAAGAATTAAAAAACTTTCTACTTAAAATAATTCATTGAAATATTATTATTTAAATTATAAACAACTCTGCTAAATAAATTTTTTATTTACTTTGTTAATCATATAAACTGATTAACAAAAAGCAAGTTGTTTTATTTTTAAAATCAATAAACATTGATTAATATTAAAACAGCCAACCCTTGTAGATTTGCTGCTGAATAATCACCAAAACAAAAAATACTTTATGATGAAAAACTATATTAGACAAAGAACCTGTAATTATACTTTGTTTTTGATTTATACCTACTATCATTTTGTAAATACTCATTAATATTACATAGGTTATTGGATTTTTGATATTAAAACATCAATATTTATTATAGAAATAATTCTACTTTTTGTTGTTATGACACTACTTCAATGATAATATTAGGAGTTTTTGTAGCTTTATAGCGATATAAATTATAGGTTTGATATATATAGAATGAAATTTTATAAAATTTAAATATTAAAGCTTACAGTAATATGGGTGAATAATTAGCAAAGTTATATCAATACTCTATGACATTACTATAATATTTTTAAGAAACCCCGAAATTAACTGAAGTATATTTCCAAAATTATTATTACAGAAGGTACCTACCAATGAAGGCTTTCATAACAACTAATATTGCTAAGTGATTATTCCACTGAATAATTCACAAGATACACACCAAAAATTGGTTTCTCTTTTTACTTTATGCATGATAAAAGATTTAATATATTATCATCTATCAGCCTAAATGGAGCTAAGAAACAATCCAAATATATTAAAAAATGGTAGCTTATTTAAATAATCTACTATATCTCAAGCCTTTTTAAAGCTCAAGAATATTGAGAAATCTAAATAGCTAACTATTTGATTCTAAGGTACTCTGATGAAAATATTTAACGTTAAGCAAAATCAATTATACCTTTAATAACTGACAATATTTCTTCCTCTATCTTTTGATCTGTACATAAATTTATCTGCTTTATTAATTAATGAATTACTATTATCACCTTCAACATAACTAGAAACTCCAAAACTAGCTGTAATTTTTCCAACTCCATGAAGTGGATTGGTACAAAGTTCAATTCTTACCATTTCAGCAAATTCAATTGCCTTGGCATTGGATGTCCCAGGAAGTATTATTATAAACTCTTCTCCTCCCCACCTACATAATAACTCTTTTTTTTCGAATTTTGAATTAATTGTTTTTACTATATTTTTTAGTACTGAATCTCCCACCTCATGACCAAAGTTGTCATTTACGCTCTTAAAATTATCTATATCCAACATTAGTAATGACAAATCTATTTGATTCTCATTTGCTTTGTGAATTTCATCTTCCAAAGAGGCAAGTGTAAATCTTCTATTATAAGCACCAGTTAAAGCATCTGTAATTGCCATTTCCTTTAGTTTTTTGTTTGCGTCCTTTAATTCTCTTTCAATTGTTTTATTTTTATTAATATCAAAAACAATTCCTGAAACAACCAAGGCTTTTCCATTTTCATCACGCTTTGTTACTTTACCGCGATCATAATACCAGACATAATCACCATTTGCTGCAAGAATTCTATATTCAACTTCATAAGAATCACTTAATCCCATTATATGAGATTTCATATTATCCATTACTCGTTGATAATCATGAGGATGTAATTTTTCAGTAAAAAAATCAAACCCAATTTCTTTTGGTAATTCATCCATTTTATAACCGAGATTGGTAACTTTTTTTTCATTGAAAACTACCTGATTGCTTGGTACCATCCAATACCATTGACCTAGATTTCCA
>CAYWGU010000137.1:0-6636 GCA_964457975.1 uncultured Spirochaetaceae bacterium
AAAGAAAACGAGTTTAGATTAGATTTGTTTTATCGATTGGGACTATTTACCATTAGAACAATGGCTTTAAGAAAACGTGAATGCGATATTATTCCAATTTTTAATAATGTATATGCAAAAAGTTGCAAAAAATATAATAAAAGTCAGTGTACTCTTAGCGATGGAGCTAAATCACTGCTTAAAAAATATTCATGGCCAGGTAATGTTAGAGAATTGACCAATAGCGCGGAACGACTAGCTGTTCTCAGTAATTCAGATATAGTCTCAGCTTCAGAATTAAAAATATTCGATATTATTGAACCATTATTCGATGAGGACAAAATTGCATGTCAAAAAAAGGAATATGCTTCTAAAGAATTGTACATTATGTATAAAAATAGTGGGCTATCTAAGGGTGATTTTGCAAATTCCATCGGGATGAGTCGATCAACTTTATGGAGAAAAATTGCTCAATATAATTGCTAGAGCGTTTCATGGTTATTATCATGTTTCATTGTACAACACATTGAAACATGATTGTTTTTAATGGAAGGCTTTTGAATAAAAATAAAATATGATTTATTTATTTTAACTTCTTACAGTGTAAGGAGTAATTTTTTTTATATAAAAAAGATTTCATTTCTTGCAACATTACTCCCTTTTGGCACAGTACTTGCAATTACATATATAGAAAGTAAGGAGTTTAATTGTGAATAGAAAACCAATTGTTGCAATATTATTAGGAGATGCCGGTGGCGTCGGATCAGAAATAATTGCAAAATTAACGATTTCAAGATTTTTTGATGAATATTGTAAAGCAATACTAATAGGAGATAAACGAATATTAGATAGAGCTTATGATCTTTTAGGAAGTAAGTCGTTAGTAAAAGTAATTGATCAAGTAGAAGATGCTAATTGGGATGATGAATTATATCCCATACTAGATTTACACAATATAGATCCAATAGACGTTCCTTTTGGTGCAATGTCAGTCCTTGCAGGAAAAGCCTGTCTTGATATGTTGACTTTAGCAACTGAATTATATAAAGAAAAGAAAATAGAAGGATTTTGTTTTGCACCATTAAATAAAGCTGGCTTAAAAGATGCTGGTTGTAAATTTGAAAGCGAGCATCATTTCTTAGCAGATCTCTTTCATCATACAGAACCTTTTGGTGAAATCAATGTATTAGGTGATTTATGGACTACAAGAACAACTAGTCATATTCCAATTAAAGAGGTCAGCCAAAATATTACTATAAATAGTATCATGAGAGCACTCATTTTATGTAATACTTCGCTTAAAAAAAGTGGTATAAAAGAACCTAGAATAGCTCTATGTGCTTTGAATCCTCATTGCGGCGAAGGTGGCAGATGCGGTAAAGAAGAAATTGAAGTGATTATTCCAGCAATTAATAAAGCAAAAGAATTAGGTATCTGTGCTACAGGTCCTTATCCCTCTGATATTACATTTATCAAAGCCTTCAATGGTAATTTTGATGGCGTTGTGACTATGTATCACGACCAAGGTCAAATTGCTCTTAAATTAAAAGGATTTGATCAAGGCATTACAATAGCTGGAGGTTTACCTGCCCCTATAGCTACTTGCGGTCATGGTACTGCCTATGATATAGCAGGAAAAGGTATTGTAAAAACAAGTGCTTTTGAAAATGCTGTAAAAATGGTAAGTAAAATGGCAAATCATTTGTCGTTAACAAAATAGGAGAAATTTATGGAAAATTCAAAATTTGGAACTAAAAATGTTCTCCCCATTGTAACTTTAGTTATTGGGCTTTTATTTTCATCCTTAGGTTTTTTTAAATACGGATTTTGGGATAAAAGCATAGGAACATTGCCAGGATTCTTTCCAACAATAATTGGTATTTTATTAATGGCTGTTAGCGTATTAGCTTTCTTTCAATCCTTGAAAGAAGAAAATAACTACAGCAAATTAGACAACTGGTATCCTGTAATAGCTATTTTTTTAATTATGGGTAGTACCTTCATTTTTGGTATGTATATAAGTTTATCAGTTTTTTTGATTTACTGGGTACGATTTTATGAAAAATGCAGTTGGAAGACAACAATAATAACATTTTCAATAATGTTTGTAATTGTATTTGGCGCTTTTGGCACTTGGCTTAATATCCAATTTCCAAAAGGCTTAATATTAAATGCAATATTTTAAGGGGTAAGGATATGGAAAATTTACAATTATTATTTGACGGATTTGTAACCGTTCTTTCCCTTCAAAATGTTTTAGTAACAATGTTGGGTGCTGTTTTAGGACTCCTTGTAGGTGCAATGCCTGGAATCGGTTCTTTGGCTGGGGTAGCTTTATTACTACCATTAACCTATAAATTTAATCCAACTACAGCGATTATAATGTTAGGAGCTCTTTATTATTCAAATATGTATGGTGGTTCTTATAGCGCTATTCTTTTAAACATACCAGGTGATAGCCCTGCTGTTATGACAGCAATAGATGGATATCCTATGGCAACTAAAAAGAATCGTCCTGGACAGGCTTTATATACTGCAAATATTTCATCATTTACTGGTGGTCTAATTGGTATTTCCATTTTAACCTTTATGGGACCTGCACTTGCTGAACTTGGACTAAAATTTGGTCCAGCTGAAATGACAGCTTTGCTATTGGTTGCTATGACAAGTATTGGATGGCTGGTTGGAAGTAATCCTACAAAAGGCATTATTTTAACTGCTGTTGGTATTTTGATTGCCACCATGGGAATGGATACCCTTACAGGATCTCCAAGATTTAATTTTGGATCTATGTATCTCTTAGGTGGCGTTCCCTTTATACCTTTTGTTATTGGAACTGTTGGTTTTGCTCAAGTAATGAAACTCGTAGATGAAAAAGATAAAAAGGTAGAAGCAAACTTAAACCAAAAACTAACAATTAAAGGTTCAATGATTACATTGCATGAATTTAAAAGATTAATTTTTCCTGCAATTAGATCTGGTTTCTTAGGAACTTTTGTTGGTGTTTTACCTGGGGCTGGTGCTACTACTGGAGCTTTTCTAGGTTATGCAACACAAAAAGCTTTCAAAAGTGAGGAAGAATTAGGTACAGGTGCTATTGAAGGAATAGCCGCTTGTGAATCAGCAAACAATGCAGCAGCAGCAGGTTCTTTTGCTCCATTATTAGCTTTAGGTATTCCAGGTTCTGGTACCGGTGCCGTATTACTTGGTGGTCTTATGATGTGGGGTTTAAATCCTGGTCCACTATTATTTACCAATCAACCTGAATTCTGTTGGTCGTTAATTGCGTCGCTATTTTTAGCTAACATAATTACTTTGATTATAGCATTAGGAATTATACCATTTTTAGTTAAGATTTTAACTGTTGATATAAAATTAATGATTCCGTGCATAACCATTGTATGTATTGTTGGTTCCTACAGTTCAACAAATTCATTATACGGCGTTTTAATAATGGCACTTGCTGGTATATTCGGTTATCTATTTGATAAGAATGGTTATTCAACAGCTCCGATGTTGTTATCCTTTGTACTAGCTCCATTATTGGAATCTAATATGAGAAAGTCTTTTATTATAAGTCACGGAAGCATAGATATTTTCTTCCAAAATCCCATTTCCCTAGTATTAATACTAGTATTATTTGCAATTATTGCAACTCCAATTGTTCGAGGTATTATTGGTGTTGTAAAGAATCATAAACAAAACTAAAAGGAGTTTTATATGAAAAAATTATTATTAGCTGTGTTAATAGCATCAGCAATGATTTCCCCAGTTTTCGCAAATGGCGAAAAAGAAGCAGCACAAGCAAGTGGTCCTTTCGTTCCACAACAGAATATTGAATGGTATTGTACTTCATCTCCAGGTGGTGGTAGTGATATATTTACAAGAACTATTGTAGATATTATTACCGAAGACAGCTTGGCAAATGATCAAAATATTGTAATTCAATATAAAACTGATGGTGCTGGTGAAATTGGACGTAACTATGTTTCAAGACTAAAAGGTGATAATGCAGATTACACTTTATTAACCTTTAATAGTGGTGATTTAATGCCAATGGCTAAAAACACCAACTTAAGATTTGAAGATTTTCAACCTATTGCACACATGGCTGTTGATAAGCATTTAATCTTCATTGGTGAAGAATCAAAATTTACTAATTTTGAAGATGTTATTACTGCTCTTAAAAATGGTGAACAAATAGTATTGGGTGGTTCAAAAGGTGATGATATTGCATGTTACAATGCTTTATTAACAGAACTTGGTATTGATAAAACTCAATTTGCATTTATTACACATGATGGCTCAGGTGCTGCTATTACAGCAATGTTAGGAAATCATATTGATCTTCTAATATCAAAACCTGCCGCTGCATCTCAATATGTAGAAGCTGCAAGATTAACTCCAATCCTTGCACTTTCTACAAGTCGTTTCCCTGGTAACTTAAGTATAGCTCCAACTCTATCAGAATTAGGCTATAACAATGTAGAGTCCCCTAACTGGAGATCAGTTGTTGGTTCAAAAAACATGAGTCCTGAAGCTGTAAAATTCTGGTCTGATGCTCTTAAAACAGTATCAGTATCAGAAAAATGGACAAATGATTATATTTCTGTAAAGAAATTAGTTCCAGATTTCATGGATACAGATACTTATCGTACTTATGGAACAAAATTCCAAGCTGATTACTTAAAAACAATTGGTAAAGATAAATAAAAGTTATTAATTATTTAAGGGTAGCTTTGGCTACCCTTTATTCATTTCTAGACAACTCTTATAAAAAGGAAATTCTTTATGAAAACTTTAGCATTATTGCATACCGTGAAACCTGTACTAAATAGTTTTTCAAAGTTGCTTCGATCAGCTATAAAAGAAGATGTTATTATCTATGATATTTATGATGATTTTTTAGCAATTGATCCTACTAATCTAGGTTTCTTTAGTAAGACAAACAAAAAGCGTTTATATAATGATATTGAAAATTGTAGCTTAACAGGTGCAGATATGGTTATTGTTACTTGTTCAACTCTTTCTCCCATTGTACAAGAACTTAGGCCATTTTTTGATGTACCAATCATTGCAATTGATGATGCTATGTGTGAAGAAGCTGTTTCTTGTGGTTCTCAAATCAGAGTATTGGCAACAGCAAAAAGCACAATACAACCTACGATTACAAAGTTAAAAGCAGAAGCCTTAAAGCAAGGTAAAGTGATAGAAATAGTTTCTAGTGATTATCCAGTTGCTTATGAGGCTATGAAGAGCGGAAATCTTGAATTACACGACAAATTATTAAGTGATATTTTTAAGGACATAAAAGACTTTGATGTAATAGTATTAGCACAAGCTTCAATGGCTCATTTAGCATCTATTGGAAAAAAATTAAGTAATATTAAAACATTAGGATCAATTGATTCTTGCATAGAATATGTATCGAAAATAATAGAAGGAAAATAAAATGAAGGGTTCAATCTTTGATGTTGCAGAAATTGGAATTGTTCATTGCATGGCTTATCCTCATTGCAATGAAAGTGAAGAGGAGTTTATTAGTTCATTAAAAGAATTATTAGTTGATCCATTTTTCTCTATAATTGAAATTGGCCAATTACCTTTTACCTCTTTGAACTACAGTATTCCTGATTTAATTCATAGCTCTCAATGTCAATTAACATATAGTGCACATAGCAGACTTTTAAAAAACAACTTAAACATCAACAGCATTGATGAAAATGAAAGAAAAAAAGCTGTAATTGAATTAAAAAAAGGTGTAGATGAGGCCTATAGTTTTAATAGTCTAAATTACCAGTTTTTATCAAGAGAATGGAGTATTGAGACTCAAGAAGAGAATCTTCAATCACTGATTAAATCAACTATTGAAATATGCAATTATGCTAAGAGCAAAGGTTCTATGCCTGTCTATTTAGAAATCTTTGATTATGATATTGATAAATGCTCTTTGATTGGAAAATCTACTTTAGCTGCTAGATACTGTAGTTTAGTTAGAGAACACTGCAACAACTTTGGTTTGATGGTAGATTTATCACATATTCCATTAATCAGAGAATCCATTGAAGATCATATTAATCCTATAAAGGATTATGTATCACATGTTCATATCGGAAATGCAGTAATGAAAGATACAAATGATATAGCATATGGAGATATGCATCCTAGGTTTGGATATCCAGGCAGTGAAAATGACATCCCAGAATTAGTTACTTTTCTACGAAAATTAGTTGATATTGGTTATATAAATTATAATAAAAAATCAAATATAAGTTTTGAAATAAAACCTCAAGGAAATGAAGATTCTAGAATTGTAATTGCAAATGCCAAACGCAGCTTAATTAAGGCTTGGTCTCTTACATAATAGCGTGTCAAATTTATTATTGTTAACTAATAATTAGAATATAAATTATTGACTTCTATGTAGTAATTATTTATATAATTTTGTATTGTCTTGCAGTATTTTGATATTACTGCAAGGCTTTTCTTTTTGTTGATTAGATGACATCAAAAATGAAGTTTTATTATAATTAGTTATTTATTTGATTTCATACTTAACAATGAAGTCATAAAATATTCTACAACAATTGATTATATTGTAAGCAAATAAATTTAATAAGAGAAAGCTTTCACCTTCTCTTATTTTTTAAAGCTATT
>CAYWGU010000138.1:0-6624 GCA_964457975.1 uncultured Spirochaetaceae bacterium
AACCTCCTTTTTTGATACTCCTCTAGAAGTAATATTCTAGAGGATTTCTTTGTCTTGGAGATTGTTTAATTAGATGCTTTAACCTGCAATGATTTGAAGTAAATATTATTGATTCTGCTGTTTAGAAAAAGCTAATTTATTCATTTTAAGAAATCAATATCATAAAAAAATAATCCATCCGAATTAACAGATGGAGTTTTAATTAGATGCAGATCAAACAATAGCCATTTTAGTCATCAATACAAGGAATAGCACCATATTTACCTGTTACATAATTCTTTTGGATATTTTCGACTTTTCTGACATTTTTTACCTGGGAAAGTGAATACAAATTTGTTGCTCTTGTTTCCTTTATTATCTCAGCAAACCATACTTGATCTCTTCTTAAATATTTTAGATTTAAAAGCATGGTCTCATTGGATGTAAATATCATCTGAGCTTTTTCATTTGTTGAATTATTATTAAACAATACAAGTATCTGCCTTGCTACCAAAGGATGAATGTGAGATTCAAATTCATCTGCAATAATTACTCTGCCATTATCAATTGCATCAACTGCATAGCAGAAGAAATCTATTATCTTATGAACGCCACTAGAAGCTAAGGAGAAAGGGATTTTCTTGTTCCCATAATCTAAAATCAAACATTTTCTTAGTTTAATTAAGTTTTTCTCACGAGAGATATCCATTTTAGCAATATCATTAACATTCATAAAATCATAGTTTTCTAGATATTTAAATGTCGTATCAGGTAATTGATAATCAACTATTCCAGCATCGATTGTTTTCAAGAAGGAAAGTAATCTTTTTTTAGTCGATTCATCTTTTAACCTCATTAAATTAGAATCTTTTATATTCCTAAATCCATCAAAATGATATGAAATCAAATCTTCTTCAAAAAACTTATAGGTTTCAAGGATATAGTCAATATCACAGATGTTATTTGCACTTGAAAGGATTAACATATTATCATTGCACCAGAATCTAACATGCTTGAATAAGGATTCATACTTTTGATTGCAAGAGAATTCCATTTTCTCTTTTTTAAAGATCTTTGTTTCTCTACCGTTTGGATAGATATATAGGAATTCTGATATAATTTTTGTTTGGTTATATGTAAAACCATAATAATATCTAACACCCTTTTTTTCAAATTGAATGCTCAATTCTGTAGGTTCATCTATCTGATCTATAAAAGGAGCAAAGGGAAAAACTTTTTTTTCATAGTACATATAGTTATATAAAACAATATTCTTCATTGCAAAAATAGCATTTATGAAATTACTTTTACCTGAACCATTTGGACCCAACACAACAGCTTGCTTAACATATTTTTTATCATCAAATGAAATTAACTCATCTTCATAAGAAGTATCAGGTGATGAAGTCATTGTAAAAGATGAAGCGTCTTTAAAAGATTTGAAGTTTGTACAATTAAAATCAATTAACATGTTCTATTCCTCCTTGATATTTTTCACATTGAACATTGCTCAAAATAAAAGTATCAATTTTAAAAGAATAAACCCAATAGTAATAATTGTCAAATTTTTATAAAAAAAGCATCAAATAAAAAGTAAATTTGCATTTTTTATGTAAACGAAAGCACCATTTTTAGGTATAAACGACTATAAAAAGTCACCAATATTCACAAATTATGCCAATTATGTATAAAATGTACATTATTTTAGCAATTAAATACATGTACTTCTTTTTTAATCAATTAATGCAGATAATAAGTTATAAAATAATCTTTTTTCAAATATTGAAGTACCACTAATTCTATAGGAGGTTTTATGGAAATCAAAAGCATAAAACATCTATAAGAAATCTATCAAATGGCTTTCAATATTTTCTCATATTATAGGATCAAATTGGCAATATAAGGTTGAATTGCTATAAATATTGGTGCAAGTATTATAGCTGGTGAATAGTTTGCTGTTTTGATTTCTTTTATCCTCAATAAATTAAATGAAATCATCATAATCATAACTCCTCCAACAGCAGATAATTCAACAATTCCTGCATTAGTTAAAAAAGGAGCTAGAAAGGAACTAAACAAGGTGATTGCACCTTGGAAAACCAAGATAAATAAAGCTGATGCCATTACACCACTTCCATATGTAGCAGCAAGGACAATTGCCATTGATCCATCAAGGGCACTCTTTAATAACAACAAACTATAATCTTGATTTAGACCTGCCTGAATGGAACCAAGAACTGTCATGGTACCAAAACAAAATAATACAGACGCATTTAAAAAACCGGCAGCAAAGGTGGAGCCCTCTTTGGAGGTTCCTTTTGTTCTATTCTCCAGCATTTCACCTAAATGAAATATTCCATAATCTATTTTTAATGCAGTACCAATTATCCCACCAATTAAGAGTGCAAATAAAAGCACCAAGGCGGAA
The DNA here is from genome assembly GCA_964457975.1 of uncultured Spirochaetaceae bacterium. Lineage (GTDB taxonomy): Bacteria > Spirochaetota > Spirochaetia > Sphaerochaetales > Sphaerochaetaceae > Pleomorphochaeta. The sequence goes on from CAYWGU010000138.1 coordinate 2,408, forward strand.
TTGGTCTTCAAGGCCATATCAAGTCCAATAACCAAGGTAACAAATCCTGCAGCAGTTTCTACAATGCTTTGGAATTCCTTTGTAATACGTGATCTAATCATCAGACCCAGTAGCGAACCAATAATTACTGTGATACAATTAATAAATGTAGCTATCATAGTAAAAAAAGATACTAAATATGAATATATATTTCAAGACAAGGAAACCAACGGTGTATGCAATAATATTAGCAGCAGGAACTGCTTCAAGAATGAAAGAAGAAAAACTATTATTAAAATATAATGGGGATACAATTCTATCCAACATGATAAGCACTGTTTTTGATGCAGGACTAACTCCTATCATTGTAACAGGTTGCTATAAAGAGTTAATAGATAAAGAGTTAAAAAGAATAGAAGAATGCAAAGGATGCAGCCTAATTACAACTCATAATAAATTCTATGAAAGAGGACAACTATCCTCTTTAATTGTAGGTGTAAAAAAATTGCAAAACCTTTTAAATATTTCCAATTCATTGGATATAAAAACTCCTTATTTTATCACTGTTGCCGATTTGCCTTTACTAAAACCTCATCATTTTACCAATTTAATATCTTTTTTGGGTTCCCATGAGGCCTTGCGCCCCAAGGTTGATGGAAGATTTGGTCATCCAGTGCTTCTTAGCACCTCAATAAATGATGAAATAATTAACCTTGAAGTCGATGGAAAGAAAAAAGAAGGATTGAAGTCTTTCCTTCAGAAAAAAGATACAATTTCTTATGCCACAGATGATGTTGCATACATAACAGATGTTGATACCAAAGAAAGTTATGCTCATCTAATAAATGATAATACTTGAGTCATCAAAAATCTTGAGTAAATCATTTATTCAAAGTAAAATAAATAATAATAAAAAACATAGAGGTATAATTTATGAATTACCAATTTAAGAGAAAATACAAAGAAGAGTTACCAGTTCTTGCAATATGCTATGATTTTGATAAAACTCTGTCTCCCTATGATATGCAAGCACAAGGATACATCCAGGATGTTGGATATGATATTGATAAATTCTGGTGCGATTCCAATAAAGTGTCTCGTGAAAATGAGATGGATTCCAATTTAGCTTACATGTATAAAATGGTTGAAGAGGCTAAAGGTAATTTTATTCTCAGTAAGAAAACTCTGTCAGATTATGGTGCAAAGATAGAGCTATTTAAAGGGGTAGATACATGGTTCGAAAGAATCAGAGAATATGGCAAGCTTAATGGTGTTATTGTTGAGCACTATATAATATCATCAGGAATCAAGGAAATTATTATGGGTACAGAGGTAGCAAAAAAGGGTGTCTTTGAAAAGATATTTGCATCATCCTTCTACTTTAACGAAAGAGGTGAGGCTAAATGGCCGGCACAGGCTGTTAACTATACCAATAAAACTCAATTTTTATTTAGAATTGAAAAAGGCGTACTTGATGTAAATGATCAATCTGTAAACAAATACTTTCCTCCAGAGGACTTAAGAGTGCCCTTTAGAAACATGGCATACCTTGGTGATAGTGATACAGATATTCCTTGCATGAAACTTGTTAATTTGAATGGTGGTCATTCAATTGGTGTTTACAATCCAGAAACAGAGGATACCCACAAGGTGCATCGTATGATCAAGGAGAATCGTATCAAATACTTTGCTCCAGCTGATTACAATGAGGGCTCTCAGTTAGATAAACTTATAAAGGCAATCATCCTTAAAACAAAGGTTGATGAGGTTCTTGAAGACAAGCACATAAATGATTGCAAGTTAGCCAAAGAAGACAACTAAAACATAAAATAAATAACTTATAGAGATCCTTTACATAACACTGTAGAGGATCTTTATTATCTTTCAAAGTTTATTGTTATTTCATCTATTCTGTACCAAGGAAAGCTTATTTCTTTAATTTTATAGGGTAAGATCTTATATAATGCATGCAACTGCAACTCCAAATCCTCTTTAATTTTTTCCTTCAATTCTACATCCTTATCATTGATGTGAATCAGTATGCCAACACTCCTATACTTTAGAATATTTGCATACTTATCTCTTACACAACTTTTAAAGGCATACTCATATGCCATTGTTTCAAACAAAGCCTTATCTCTCAATTGTTTGGTTCCATATTTGTATTGAATTAAGCCAGAGGCCAGGGGTTTTCCCATGGTGGTTGAACATGAATAAGATAAAAGATCATCACTTACTCCAATTTCAAAAATTGATTTAACAAACAAGAAGTCAACCTTATTATTAAACGCATCATCCACAACAACAAAAGGAATCTTCAACTTTATCAATTCATCATAGACTTCATCATTCAATTTTGCATTGCTATAGCTTTTGCAGTGAACAAATAAAATCAAATCACAATCACCAATATCCTTTGAATAAACTGCTCCTGATAATTCAATAATGCCTTGTATTTTATTTTTCTTTAAAGCTATTATTTTTTTATCACCATCCGAATCCAAAAGAATACTTACCTTGATTGCATTCTTACCATAAAGCATTATTGCTCTGCAAATCAAAATAAAACCTAACTCATCTGCTGAATACCAAAGCACCTTATCATCAATATTTTGGGTCTTGAAATGATTGTTTATGGCCTTCTTAGCTATTGAATCATATCCATACTCATTCTTGCTTTCCATATTGATTGCAAAGTTGTCTATTACTTTATCCTTAAGCAATTGATCATAATCTAAGATAAGTTGATTGTTAATACTTACTCGTGTTTCATAATCCTTTATAACAGAGAAAGGAAGCATCTTTATGCAGTCATTTAATTTCTGCTCTTCTACAGCACTTAAACCAATATTCTTCTTTTTGTCCAACAAATAAGATCGTTTGAAAATAAACTCTCCATAGTTGCTGTAATAATTGCAATCATTCTCACTTGAAGAATATGGAGTTGTCATCATTATATTTGAAAATAAATATATTAGGGAATTCTTACCCTTTCTTCTCAACAGAGATTCAATTTTTTTTAATCGATCCTTCAATTGAATAATTGGTATGGTATGAACTCTACTTGGAAGATACCCTCCATACATCAACAGCTCAAAGGATAAAACAGCAATATCACATTTGAGTAAAGATTCCTCTAGATAGGAAAAAATACCATCAATATCACCTGGCTCTTTCATGTGTCCCATATATTTAGTTGGAATAGTATTTAATTCAATCTTGCTACTATCACTAAAATACATTGAGGAAAATCTATAATTACAGTGCCTCTCATCAATCGGTAAATATAATACCTTCATATTTATTTCCTTTATCTAATATTATACTTGATTATAACGCGAGAAATGGGGATGAGCAAATTTATTTGTATTAAAAAAAAGGGCAACATCTACTTACCATTACATAAGAGATATTACCTTTTTTTGTTTATGAAATATCAATATTAAAGGCTACAAACCGGTCCACCTAGCTTTGTAAGCATATACTTACCATAGGTATCTTGATGTCTTTTCATCCAAATATCCACATAAGGGCATGTAGCAATAATTAAGTAATTCTTTTCAATGAAGTAATCAATACTAAATTTAACAATATCAGCAGCTATTCCCTTACCCCGCAAGGATTCATCTACAAACACCTTATCAAAACTTACCTTATCAACTCTTTCAGCGATAAAGGAGAAATTAATGTACGCCACTTCCAACCCATCCTTTTCAAGATAAATTTTATTCGCTATTATTTTATAATCGTTCATTTTATACTCCTCATCTCAAGCATAATAAAATATTATTATTTAGTAAAACCATAACCGGCTTTTTCAAGACAATCTTTTGTTAAAACCAGTTTATTAGATTTAACAAATACATAATCATTATTGAATGTAGAGACAACAAAGATTCCAATCTTGTTATCAACCAATACATTTGAAATTCCTGATAAAATCCCAATCAGTAAAAACTCTAATTGATCTTGAATTCTAAAACATCTCCAATGTAGATCCTTTTCAATTGTACTTTTAGGTACATTTAAAACAGGACATACAAGAGATATTTCCTCTTCTGTTTTAACTAGGAATGTATAATCTTTATTTAGATTCACACCACTTAGATTTTTTATCTTGCAGACTGCAAATTCTTCATCTAAAATTTCAAAATTCATAGTTTTTCCTAATTTTCTTGATTTTTCGTAACTGTTTTGTCGTCAATTTTTGTCTATTTACTTCATAAAGAGCTATATAA
>CAYWGU010000139.1:0-6615 GCA_964457975.1 uncultured Spirochaetaceae bacterium
AATCTAGCAAAATACTTCTTGCTTTAATAAATGATGTATTGGATATGTCTGCAATCGAAAAAGGTAAGCTAAAGCTAGCTAATGAGGATTTTAACTTAAAGAATCTTATTCATTCTGTATCTGATACCTATTACAATCTTGCAAAAAAGAAAGGATTGGATTTTAAGGTCCTTCTTGATATTGTTCATGAAGAAGAACTAATTGGAGATCAATATAGAATTCGACAAATTATATTTAATCTATTATCAAATGGACTGAAATTTACAGAAAAAGGTTCATTGACCTTAACTGTAAAGGAAAAACGAATAGATAAAGAAACAACAAATCTTGTATTGGAAGTTCAAGATACTGGTTGTGGAATGGAAAAGAATACAATTTCAAGAGTATTTGAACAATTTGAACAGGCTGATGCAAGTGTAGTAAGTAAGCATGGTGGCTCTGGTCTTGGACTTGCTATTACAAAACAACTTGTAAGCGCAATGAATGGTATAATTGATGTAGAATCTGAGTTGACTATTGGATCTAAGTTTTCGGTAACAATACCTTTAACAATATCTGAAAATAAAAAGAAGCTAAGTGTACCTTTTGATAATCAGACAGCAATGATTGTAGATGGTGATGAAGATACAATAAATGATTTATCTAATATATTTAATTTATGGAATATAAAAAATAAAGGGTTTACATCCTCTTTGAAAGCTTTGGAATATATCAAAAAAAACCCAAATGAATTTTCTATTTACCTATTTGATCTCAAAATGCCTGACTTAAATGGATTTAAATTAGCACAGAGAGTAAGAGCTGTTAATAAAAAAGATGTTGTCATAATGGTCGCTAACTATGATCTTGATGAATTAAGATCGCAGAACAATCATTGTGCTACCTCCTTTATACAAAAACCCATATTCAAATCTGAACTATATAATCATATAATAAATAAAGTAACAAAAGTTGAGATTGTAAGTAACAATCTAGAACTTGTAAGATACGATGGATTTAAAATCTTGTCGGTTGAAGATAATGATATAAATCAATTGATTATTCAAAATCTACTTAAAAAGGTGGGCATTGAGATATTTATTGCATCAAATGGCGTAGAAGCCGTTGATTTCATGAAAACAAATGATGAAAAAGATAATATTGATATTATTTTGATGGACGTAAGAATGCCAGAGATGGATGGACTTACTGCAACAATAAAAATAAGAGAATTCAATAAAAATATTCCAATTATAGCGCTAAGCGCAAATGCATTTGATAAAGATGTAAGAAAAAGTCTTGAAGCTGGAATGAATGCCCATTTATCAAAACCTCTTGATAAGATACTATTTTATGAAATACTAAAAGAATATCTGCACAAATAATTTTAGATATTAGAATATATATTGTCTGGCAACTTATATATAAGATTTCAGAATCATACTTACCAGTAGAGAATTAACTATTGCATTTACAGAAAAGGCTCTATCCATTAAAGTTTACACTTTATGATTAGCTGATTTTTTTTCAATTAAATTTAAAATATACCCCGAGTCTAATCTTTATATCCATAAAACTTAATCAACTATTTTGAAAAACAATTCCTAAATTACTAATTTCAAAGTCTAAGAAGAAGTCTCACAAAAAATAGTCAATCTTTGGATTTTTATATAACCATATACATGCCACTATAACGCACCAATCTATGAGAAATTATGCACCAACCAATATATATTGGCTGGTGCAACAAACAAGGAGGAAAAACTTACAAACTATTCTTAAAATATCTTAGCAAGTGTCTCTATATACTATTCTTTTATTTGTTTGTTTGAGTAAAATGTACTTAAGCTAGGTAAAAACTTAGCTTTTGAGAATATATTATTAGGTACTTTATGGAGCCGTTTCATAAAGTCCTTATTATCCCCATCTGTTCCACTGGGCAGCTATTCTACTGTTGGCTGTATTAACCAGTAAAAATTCTTCATCTCAATAAAAGATACAGAAATACTCGCAATAATTATTGCAAATATGATTATAAGTAGGAGCATTTTACAAAAGTATGCTCATACTATTAATACTTATAGGTTAGTTAGAGCACAGCCTATTTATGATAAAAAAGGATTCTATGCACACTTTGGAGTACTCGTCATGTTCTCACATGGAAAAAAAACCGGGTCATACTCTGCAAAACTGATCTGATAGTTAAGCACTTAGAATATGGACAAGAAATACTTGCTGAGAATAATCAATTTAAAAACAATTTATCAATAAAATTTAGAAAAAGAAATGGATATAAAGATAGTGGTGGTTTATTAAATATATTATCGGAGATTTGTCGAATGATTATCCAAATATCACAACTTCCTTTAATTATTCTGATAGAGTTTTGCGATAGTGTATATGTAGGCTGGATTTATCAGATGGAAGATAACAAAAAAAACGATGTCTTATAACAGGCATGAGTATAGACAGATTTATTGTCTAATAGGAGAAAAAAATAATGGAACTAAAGAAATGGAAAATTGAATATGCTGATAGCCTTGCAAAACATGCAAATAATAAAAATATTGCTGATAATTTAATGGATGCTTTTCCACACCCATATAATCAAAATAATGCAAAAGAATATATCAATTATTGTATCAATCTTGATATAGAATCACATCTATATAGGGCAATCATAGAAGATGAACAAGCTATAGGATGTATAAGTATCTCACTCGGAATTGATATTCATTCAAAAACTGCAAAAATAGCATATTGGCTTAGTGAAGATTATTGGAATAAAGGTATTATGAGAAAAGCCATTAAAGAAATATGCGATATGGCTTTTGATCAACTTAAAATTGTTAGAATATATGCTGAAGTTTTTTACTATAATACAGCCTCTTGTATAGTTCTTGAAAATGGTGGTTTTGTTTTTGAAGGCGAGCAGAAAAAAGCCATTTCCAAGAATGAGAAGGTATACGACGCATTGATGTATGCACTCACGTTAAATAATATATAAGATATCAAATGTATAGAAAGTAAGGTTCCCCCTATAGCTATACATGTTAATGCATTTATGTACATGTTGCTAAAAATAAATATTTACACATTCATAATTTACAAATTTTCAAGTCGAATGATAGTTCTCCAGGAAAAAAATTATTTTAATTAGTACTATTTCAAAAAAATTGTATTATTTGTGATGATAAAATTCTTCACAAGTGGTGCATTTTAATTGAAATAATCTTCCTAGAACAAAAAATTTTCCAACAAATCATTACAAAAAGTAAATCTTTTGTTAAAAACTATGTAAAGGGGATGGGACTTTAAAATTTAGAGAATATCAATATTTCGCTATTTTATTCTTCTCCAATCCCCCCAATAATAGAGATTTATTCAGGTTAATGATAGTCTAATAACTAAATATTATTTTGATTTTATATTTTTTGTCCTGAATCCATAGGTTTTAAAAAAAATAGATAATTTTAATGAACATTAATGCACCTATCTGTTTTCAGTACAATGGCTCATATATGTGGACACGGAAAAAGTACACCGTCCATATTTTATGAGTCATTTTTTTGGCTCCAAGGGGAAATATTAAAATGAGTCAAAAATATGAAATGCTAACACCTAAAATGATTGAGCCAAAATTTATTAAAATTGGACAAGATGTATATGGTAATCTAAATATACAATTCCTCACCAATACATAATACAACTTATAATCAAGTATTTTATTCACAACTATTTCCTTTAAATTTGTACTAATTGAAATAATTGACACTGTTATTTTTGGTAAATTCATCCACAGATGATGTATTTCCAATATATTAATCCATCTGTCACACAAATTTTTCCAAATCAGCGTTTTGAAAAGTATTTCTTTTCGTAATAACACTTGCAAAAGTATTTGAAAAAGTTTAAACAAGTAATACACTGTCTTGCTAGTTCTTTTGCAAAGCTAAAGAAAGTAAATAATTTCTTATACAATAAACAATTATAAATTTATTCAACGTAAACCTCTATATTTGTGACAATTCAAGTGTCACATTAATTGTACTATTTTTTAAAAAATTCACCTGACCGATTGTCATTAATATCACAATTTTCAAATTATCTAAGGCTTATTTACTAAATACTATCCAGAGAAATGCTACTAGCAAAGTATTGCTTCAAAACGATGTCGAATTTATAAATAGCAAATCATACTCAATATTAAGAATTACATAAAACCGTTTGTAAAATTATTATAACAAGGAAAAAGGTAAATTCCTTCAATACAAGATTAAAGCCATAGCGGATCGTCTTTCCAGTTTTCTAAAAACCCCATTTGAGAAGTGTCTATATTGTATTTTAAAATTAAGTTTTTTAATTTTATTCCCCAATTATTAGAAGGTTTTATTTGAAATAGTCAATTATCACAAAAGTTGGATATATCTTATTGCTGGAATTGTTCCAACATTGTTCCTATTTTTCAGGAAGTTAATTAAGTTTACTATGTTTTAAATAGTAATCTAGATTCCACACCCTAGAATGATGCGCGCATTTATTTCTTACTATAGAGAGTTCCCACAGCCAAGTTGAGATAATGTCATGCTTACTTAAACCATAGAATTTTGCAACTTCTTTTTTTGCTTTACGTTTTGTATTTAGTGTATATAATTTTGATAGAGTTCCAAAAGAAATAATTTCAACTAGCATCCAAATTGGTGGTATCTCCTGTGAATATTTTTCTTTAAAATGGGTAATAAAAGGTAATTGTGATCTATTTGTTTCTCTCAATACAGTTTTTATCAAGCTAGAATATTGTTTATTTTGATTGTCAATTTTAATATGATTTGTTAAATTTGATTGGACATAGTTTTGTTTAGATATAGGAAAACTTGAAATATTTTCTGAAAAATAATAAGCAATAGTTGTTCTGAATGAAACTTCAATTGTATCAATAGCAGCAAAAATTAATTTTCTTAATTCTTTATCAAAATAGTATTCATTAAGAATTGATGAAAAAGTAGTTCCTTTGATAAATAAATTTGAACCAATCTCTTGTTTAGAATACCAGTATCCACTTAATCTATAGTAATTCATCTTTAGTAAAGATTTTTTAGCCTCTTCCTCATTGTCAATAATCAATCCCCTATCTTTTAATAGTTCTGTTGTTTATCGATATTTAAACGAGGTTTTTTATATATTTCAGACATATTTTCTATCCTAAAAAAATTACCCACCTATTTGAGGAAGTAACAAAAGTTACTCTAGCCTTGGCGAGTTTAATCAATAACAGTATACATTAGTACATTTTTTTGTCAACCTTTATATGGTTAGCATCTTAACATCTGTCGGGAATTAATTTATTTGATAATTTGGTTTTCGTGTAATCAATTAGTTTTCTAAAAATAGTAGGTTTGAAAGAGGCTAAAGTTCTAGGTATTTTCTTCCCTTTATTTAAATTTCAGTACTCATATAATGTTATTTCCCAAGAACTCAATAAATATACATATTCATTAATTATGAAAGTAAGAGAGCCCAAGTTAGATAAGCCCATACTCATTGTTCATGGTTTTAAGATTTAGGTAGCAATCCCATCTATTAGGCATAATTAGAGCTTATAAGACTTTATATAAAATATAGACTTCTCTTATTATGGAATAATTATTTTTGCAGTAATCCAGGAATGCTCCCGTTTAATATCTTATTAGATCAAAAAATATATTTATATATTCTTGCAACTCCCGACAATTTGACTACAGACCCTGAAACTTGTACTCTTTAAACTCAATTTTTCAACAAGCTTATTATGGCTTTTTTCATCATCATGAATTAACTCTGATTCTTTTTCAATATGATTAATAAATGTATCTAGGGTTTTATTCATTGATGGTTTCCCGTATCCTTCAATATGACAATAGAATCTATTCTCATCGCAACCAATACCTATGCATATTTGATTTTCTGAAAGTCCTCGTTTCATCTTATTATCAACCTTTACAATATCTCTTTTAATGACACGATAATATGTCTCATCTATCAGCACTTTATGTTTAAGAATTATATCATTCTGATAGTTTTTTAATAATAGAAAGATTTTATTTATCCAGTATTTTGTTGTATTGTAACTATTTCTATTATTTTTAGAGATAGAAGTAAAGCTTTGACCTCGAAATAAGGCAAGACAAAAATCTAGCCATTCACTAATTGGTATTTTGTGATTATCAAAGATTGTATTATTTGTAATTGAGAAAGTTTTACCACATTTTTTACAGCGATATCTACGTATACCATTTTTAGTAAATCCAAATTTCTGTAGCTCATTACATTCACAATATTTGCATTTATTTATTTTAATAGAATTTAATAATTCTATTTCATAATAGCTATTTAATGGAGGGTGTTTTGTATAATAATTGTCTTGATTTATTTGATCAATAAAGGACTGCAAAGCAGTGGCATTATCTTCTTCAGACCAAGGCGTAGTTCTCCTAGAAGAATCATAAAATTTACTCATAAAGGTGGAAGTCCTTAAGCGTTCCCCCAATAATAATATGAGGACTTCCACATCAAACATATCATTATCGAGAAAACTATTTGTTGAATTAATTAAATACTAACTAGTATATTTTATCAACACCCTGCAGAAAGGTATTT
>CAYWGU010000140.1:0-6561 GCA_964457975.1 uncultured Spirochaetaceae bacterium
CAACTATTTTTATATATACTCCTTAATTTACCAACTATTAGATGCGAACACAGCCTTAGATTAAATAGGTACTTTCAATAGTCAAGCTAACCTCTTCGTGAGAAAACCAAAAAAAAATTCAAGTTTCTAATTCAATTCTCTTAAAAAAATCCATTGAATTATTACCATTTAAATAATTGTATTAATAAATTATAAAAAACTTATTTATACATTTTGGTGACAGATTAAATGTAACATTATTATTATTATTTTAATAATCCTAGCCCATATTAATGAATAATTCTTATCAAATAAAAAAGTTATTACTTTTATTTTAGCCTTGTACTAAATTCCAATTATATTAGGTATAAATGTCAAAGTTTTGTTTACTGTCTGTTTTCAAAATTGTTTAATTCAAACTTTTTTATCACTATATTTTTTAGAAAACCTTCTAGAGTTTTTAGAGATTCCATCAGTAATAATAGAATGTTATTAGACTTACCTATTAATTATTGTAAAAGATCTTCCTTTCATTCTGATGTATAACTTTAAAGAAGCAATACCGAGAACGCTAGGAGATAGCAAAACGCCTTTCTATTTCATAATAGTATCATATTTTTTAAATATAACAGGTAATCTTCTCTGAGTACTTGTGTTTGATATGGGACTTAAAGGTGTAGCTTATGCCACAGTATTTAGCAATCTCTTTGTTGCAGTTGCAAGTCTAGTTTATATAAGGTCTTTAAGGTTTTAATTCATTTACATTTAATCTTTAAAATAATCTATAGCCCCCTATCTTGTACTACTCTCATTATTGCCTATTTGGAGGGTATGGAAACAGGGCTTTGAATCTTTAGCAAATCATAAATATCACACATATTCTTTGTGGGTTCTTGGGGAATAACAACACCATCATACACCTTACACTTCTGATTTCTTAGCAACTGAAAACAACCTTCAGTATTAATATTGTCCTCTTTCTGTGTGTTTAAAAGAAGATCCTTCTGCAACAGATGAAACACCATATTGGACAGAAAGGTGAGCATAAGATGACCTGAGATGATTTCATCTCCATGAATTCTCAAGGACACCAATTCGTCGTTATTTTTTTCAATATCAAACACCTGTTCAACCTGCACTCTGTTGTAATACAGAGGGATGATATCCTTACAATCCATCTTTTGAGAGGAAACAATGACAAAAAATCCAAGCTCATTCATCTTATTGTCGATTTCATCGAACGTTATATTGTCGTTAAGGGCTTGCAGGGAGAATTTCTCCTCCTGCCTATTATGGCTATCAATGTCCAATCCTATGTATGCATAGCCTTCATGACCATGAAGATCTACAGTCAATCTTCTCATATAGACGGCACTGCTTTTAAACGGCACCATGTACTTGGCCTGTTGCAAGCTCTTGGAATGCTTGGCAACTAAGTCCTTGAACAGCTTTCTGTTGGTACCAACTCGGGAAACAAAATCTATTTCATCAGCATAGAGCGCATCAACGTTGTCGTTACTGTAGTACCCAGCATCAACTAAAGCCATGTCTGTCTTAACTCCCATTTGTTTGAGCTCCTCAACTGTAGCTTGCAGTGTGCTTATATCTAGCACATTGTCTGGACAGTAACGGAAATAAAGAGGCATTCCACTGATACGGTCAATAACATATACCAGCCTCATATCAAAAGCTATGTCACCGTTTTGGTAACTAACAGTGGTAAGTGGCATATCCACTGAATTGTTTAGACCAGAGCTATCTATGAGTATTCCTAAACCTTTGTTTTCTATCTTTAGCATTCCAAGGTAAGAGGCAAAGAAGTTCCTAACGACATCCTCAGAACCTAGCATGACAAGGAAATCACCTATTTTTTGGCTCTGGAGTCTTGCTTTGGGGTATAGGATGCTTACATAGTTACCCTCATACCAAGATTGAGCACACCTATATGCTTTCTTATCAGTAAGAAGCCTGTAGTGAATAAGTGATAGCAACGTATCCCTCTGGTTTGGCAGAATGTCATCAAACAAACCAGCAAACGGGGTATTATCCCTTAGGTAACTGTCCAACATGAAGCTATCACCAAAATCAAGTATAAGATTTTCTTTCTTAACATCAGAGTACAATATCTCAATCTCAGGAGGAGCATCACCATAGCCACCATCAAGACTAAACGAATACATTCCTCTTTCCTTGGACTTAAACACGCCTTGTTCCTTGTCGATGACAATACCAAGGTTAACAATATAAAGGTTCCTCTTTTTCCCATCTTCCCTGAGAGCATCCATAAGCTGAGCATAGGTCTTTCCCTGCTTTGTTTGATATCTAATAAATTTTGCCATAGGTTGCTCCTCTTCTGTGTCACACTTTATGGTACAGAGTATTCGTACCACAAAAATACCATTGTAATGATATAATAACAATAAAGAACTGTCCTTTTAGAAATATAATTAAAAAAATATGTTTTATGAAAACCTTAAAAACTTGTTTTGGTTTACAGAAATAAGGAATTAATGAAGAATAAAGGATAATTTTTCATATATTCATATGAGAAGAGCTGCCTATGTGTTGTTGGGGTTATATAAGAAACGGCACTACAGATGGTAAATATATTTAAATAATGGAAAAAAGAACTCCACACGACACATTTACTTATTTTGACAAGTTTTACCCAAATATGTATTTAATATTACCTAAATATTTAGTATCGTTATGAAATAAGAGTAGGAGAAATGATAATGATCAGTGATTTTACGGGACATTTAGACGATAACCATGTATTCAAGCAATCTTTCAGATTGCCTGCATTTGATTGCAATAGATACAATGTAGCAGATTTAGTTTGGTATCTTCAAATTATGCAAGAAATATCTTCAACACATTCAGAAAATATTGAACTTGGAGCAGCGGAGTTAGTTAATAAAGGACTAGAATGGGTAATCCTAAGAAACATAATAGATGTAAATAGATATGCTAAATGGACTGAAACAGTTCACCTAGAAACATGGGCACATCAGAAGTACAAACTGTTATCTCCAAGAACAGTAATTGGATACGATGATGATGGTAACAAATTATTTGAATCAACATCATTTTGGGCAATGCTTAACCGAAATAGAAACTTCAGACCAATACCACCAAAACCTTATCTTGATATGTATGGTTATCCAAAAAATGAAGCGGATGCAAAAGCACCTAATTATCCTACAAAAATAGACATCGATGATACTTATAATATGATAAACAATAGAAATGTAAGTTCAATATATGATGATATCGATGTAAACCAACACACAAACAATATTTCCTATGTTAGATGGATGATGAGCTTGATGGATGATGAATATAGAAATACTCATAAGGTATCATTTATTGATGCATCGTGGATGCAACAAACCTATACCAGAGATAAAAATAATGTAAGAAATTACAGTAAAACAGGTAACTTTGATTCATCAGTTTTCAAATTTGATATTGAAAAAGAAGATATTGAAGGTAAAAAAACAATCTCAAGCATTGCTAAAATGAAATGGGATATAGCAGAAAATTTACTATAAAAAAGAATCCATCACAAGGCACTGTACTGTATTTTATTGCAGTGCTTTAATTATCTCTTATGACTCCAATTTTTTAAGGAAATTAGAGCTTCCCTAACCCCCACAAAAATTTATATATCTTTACAAAAACCAGTAATATTGTTAACTTTAGTTAGCTAGTAATGTATGGTATTTTTTTATTATCCAACGGTATAAAAGAATTAACAAACACCAATGCCATTATCAATACTTACTTCTGATTTAACAGATGAATGCTTTATTACAAAGTATTTTGATATCTACATAAAATAAAAAGACTTCTTTGTAAAAAGAATTTATTAAATTAAAGCCAAGCAGCATTCAACATGACACATTTACTTATTTTGACAAGTTTTAATGGAATGAATTTAATATTAACACAATGTTAAATATCATCATAAAATAAAAGTAGGAGGAATTATAATGATTAGTGATTTTAAAGGGCATTTAGATGATAACCACGTATTCAAACAATCTTTTAAGTTATATGCATTTGATTGTAATAGATACAATGCAGCAGATTTAGTTTGGTATCTTCATATCATGCAAGAAATAGGTTTAGCACATTCAAAATATCTTGGACTTGGTGCAGCAGAGTTATATGATAAAGGTCTTGGATGGGTAATTCTAAGAAACATAATAAATATAAACAGATATGTTAAATGGACAGAAACAGTTCACCTAGAAACATGGGCACATCAGAAGTACAAACTGCTATCTCCAAGAACAGTAATTGGATACGATGATGATGGTAATATATTATTTGAATCAACATCATTTGGAGCAATGCTTAACAGAAATAGAAACTTCAGACCAGTACCCCCTCAACCGTATCTAGATTTGTATGGTCATCCAAAAAATGAAGAGGATGCTAAAGCACCTAATTATCCAACAAAAATAGATATTGATGATACTTACAAAATGATAAATAATAAAGTTGTAAGTTCAGCATATGAAGATATTGATGTAAACCAACATACCAACAATATTTCCTATGTTAAATGGATGATAAACTTGATGGATGAGGAGTACAGAAATACTCATAAGGTATCATTCATTGATTTATCATGGATGCAACAAACCTATCCAAGTGATAAAAACAATGTAAGTAATTACAGTAAAACTGGTAAGTTTGATTCATCTGTTTTCAAATTTGATATTGAAAAAGAAGATATCGAAGGTAAAAAAACAATCTCGAGCATTGCTAAAATGAAATGGGAAGTAGCAGATAAATTATTATAGAAACCACCAATATTATTAAGCGCTGTATTTTAATGCAGTGCTTTATTTATCCAGTAAAATAACACTATTTTACAGAATTTAAAGCCCTTATAAATCCCTGGACATTGGAGTACTCTTTGTTGTAATAATCTAGTGCACAAGAATCCATATAATCAACATCATATTTGAGTAGAAGATCATTTATAGCTTTTATTATTTTAGCAGTTCTTAAATAGTATTTTTCTCCCTTATTTTCAAGCATTGCCTCTGTTAATCTAAATACAGTATCACTTATCCAATCAAGAACACCAATCATCATTTCAGAGGATAACTTGAAATCAAATTTAACATAAAGACTTGAAGAGTATCCAATTTCATTTTGATTTGGTGCAATCGGTTTTAAATAAGATAACTCATTATCACTTTGTGCTAAGAATAATAGAAATATGTTTATCATAGTATTCCTGTATTCTCTATCATAAGAGCTGTATCTGACTTTCAAGGTGTTCAAAGATTTTAAACAGGGATTTAATAGAAAAGAGACAAGTGATATAACATCACGGTTTATAACATTTGTAATGGATTCATTATCTTCATCTTCATTTACCAAGTTGTTTTTATAACCAGTTAGAAATTCAAACAAACGATTTTTTAACAGTACATTCTCCGAGATATTTCTATAAAGTGATAAAAAGTTGTTCATTGTACTTCTAGATGCAAATCTATCAAATAAATACAAAACTTCATTCTTTTCTAGACCAAAATCAGATGAAGTATAATAGTAGCCATCAATTTCATCTTCATCAATCATTCCTCTTAAATATAGTGAAATAGAAAGAAGAAGATTTGAAACCTTGCTTTTTTCAACCAAAGTAATATCCATAAAACCAAGTGCATTGTTTCCAACTCTAAATGCTTCTTTATATTGCTTGTTATTGATACATTTCTGCATCAATATTCTAAATAATCTAGGATGCAAATCATGATATTTTTCAATATTTGCACCAAGTGTGCTTATTGGAGCTATAGAATTAATCCATTCAATGCTTTTCGAACCAGCAGTTTTAAAAAGAAGAGGAATTAGTGTTGATAAAAAGTCTTCAAGATTCTTATAATCGTCCTTAATTTCTTTTATGAAGTTTTCTGCAGTTACAGACCTACATAAAGGAGAATTCAAATAATCATTGAACTTCTTTATCTTTATACCCTTGTTTCCTTGCATTGTATAAATGCAGTAAAGAGCACGAGATCCAATATGAGCTATATCTTCTTCATATTTATTGCTATCTGCATAATATTCTTCAAGTGAATATGAGAGCATTTCATATTCAGCATCTTGTACAGGAATGTATAGGTCGTTTAATTTTGAATAAATAGCCAAGGCCTTGCTGTAGTTTTTCTTCTCAAGGAATCTATCAACAAGAAGAAACACACCATGCATCTGCTCTTCTATTTTATAAGGATCTTCAAGGTGAGAATCATCTACAATATCAGAGGATCTTGTATAGACTCTAGTAAGGAAAATTTCTTCTTCGATTACTTCATCCAAAAACAAAAGTGCTCTATCAAATCCATCTTTAATAACTGTAACATCAGGATTTTCAAGTCCTTCATTTAAATCATCACCATCAAAATAGCTAATGAACTCATCCCATCTTTCTTGGGGAACATTATAAGCTATGGAGAGCAGCTTATCCTTGAGTTTTTCAGGTGGAAGCATTTTTATAAGACTATTTATTTTAATTCGATATTCTACTTCTTTCATATTTTAATAGTAGAATGTCAATAA
>CAYWGU010000141.1:0-6423 GCA_964457975.1 uncultured Spirochaetaceae bacterium
TTATCTATTCCAAAGCAGGAATCGGTAAAAATAAAGATGAAAAGAAAAAATAGAATTACCAAATAGAACAAAAATTAAGAGAAAGAAAAGATTTTATTGTTTTCTTTCTCTTTTTGCTTTCATAATTGTTGCTGTTTTTTTATAATGATTAAAACACAAACTGGAGAGTGAAAATGGCAAATACTGATATTAGAATTAAAAGCTATGAAAACTTGATATCTCCTGGTCAGCTTGCAAGATTGCTACCGCTAACCGAAGATTTAGAAGATAAAATAAAAGAAAGTAGAAGAGTGGTAAACGCCATTTTAAGTGGTGAAGATGAAAGACTCCTTGCAATTGTTGGACCCTGTTCGATTCATGATCCAAAAGCAGCAATGGAATATGCAAATGCATTAAAACTTTTATCTGATAAAATTTCTGATAAAATATATGTTGTAATGCGTACCTACTTTGAAAAACCTAGAACTATAGGTGGATGGAAGGGGCTAATTATTGATCCCGACTTAAATCAAACTTATGATATTCAAAAAGGTTTGACATGTGCAAGAAAGCTTTTAATCGATATCGTTTCCTTGGGGCTTCCTGTTGGATGTGAGGTTCTGGATCCAGTTGTACCACAATATATTGATGAACTTATGAGTTGGTCTGCAATTGGAGCGAGAACTACAGAAAGCCAAACACATCGAAATATTACAAGTGGTTTATCAGTTGCTGTTGGATTTAAGAATAGTACAAATGGTGGTGTTGTTAATGCAATTAATGCAATTAAGAGTGCTGAGCTTCCTGCCGCATTCATAGGTGTAGATAGAAATGGATTAACTTCCGTTATTAGGACTACCGGTAATGATTGTGGACACTTAATTTTACGCGGGGGTGATAGAGGCCCTAATTACTATGAAGATGCAGTAGAGAATGCTAAAAAACTTATGTTAAAAAGTGAACTTGATCCAAGAATTATCATAGATTGTTCGCATGCAAATTCAGGTAAGAATTTTAATAGGCAATCAAGAGTATTGCGATCTGTTGTAGATCAAGTATTATGGGGAGAGAAAGCTATTAAAGGGTTCATGCTTGAAAGCAACCTGTTTGAAGGAAATCAAAAAATAGGTCAGGATTTATCGACACTTAAGTATGGTGTTTCAATAACTGATGAATGCATTGGTTTTTGTGAAACTGAACGAATATTGATAAAAGTTGCAGGATTACTAAATAAGGCTGAGAAAGACGATACACTTTCTAGACCACTATAAAAAGGAAGCAAAAAATGAAAGCATTAATATGTTTGGCCGAAGGATTTGAAGAAGTAGAAGCAATTACACCCATTGATATTTTAAGAAGAGCAGAAGTTGATGTAACAGTTGCAGGTATTGGTTCTACTGTTGTAGTTGGATCTCATAATATCTCAGTAACTGCTGATAAATTAATCGAAGAATGTGATGAATCGTATGATATAATAGTACTTCCAGGTGGAATGCCTGGCGCTGTAAATCTTTCAAAAGATTTTGATGTGGTAAGAAGAATCATCAATACAGCTCAAAAGGGATGGGTGTGTGCTATATGCGCTGCTCCTGCTGTTGTATTAGGAAATACAGGCCTGTTAGAAGGAAAGGAATGTGTGTGCTATCCAGGGATGGAAGTAGCAGCTCCAAACGTAAAGTTTGAACTAAAAAAAAGATGTGTTGTAAGTGATAATATTATTACAGCACAAGGTCCAGGTGTTGCAACAGAGTTCGCCTTAAAAATTGTGGAGTGTGCTATTTCAAAAGAAAAAAGAGATGAAATTGCAAAAGGTTTTCTAGCAGGATAAAGTAAAAGCTTCAAAATGGAAAATGCACTTTAGTATTTGGATAAAACCAAAAAGAAGTGCATTTTTTATTATGATGTAATTTTTAGTAAGAAATTTTACTTAATAAATTAACAAGCATTTTACCTTGTTTGTCACAACCATAGACGCAACAGAAATGCTTTGCAGCTTGTTCAACAGTTGTTTCAGGGTGCTGTTGACGTAAATAGTAAAGATGTTTTGATAATCTAAAATATAAATCTTCCTTTTTTACTTTAGGAGAAGAAACATCAAAATCCCAACTATAAATAGCTTTATAAATTGGAATAAAAATTTCTTCTCTGTAACTTAGAAAAGTCTCACACCAAGTAGGTTGTCTTTTTAGCTTTAAACCTAAAAAATATCTATGAGCGGTTAAATGTTCCTGAATTATGTTAGCACTAAAATTTGAGAACAATCCATTTGTCATAATAGTAAGCTGGTCTACAAAATTTGTAGGACATGTACAAGTCATATTTATACCTCTTATTATATCTAGAATTATTATTATTTTTTGTATTCAATATCGAATATAGTAATTAAGTACAACTTTGAAAAGGGTAAAAACACAAATAGTTAGAATATATTTGTTATACAAAGCTAATATAATTGATTTAGTAGTATTATTTGTTATACAATATGAAATTATAATAATATATATAAAAGAAAAGTATTTTATAATTTCTTAAAATTCACTTATCAAATATTAAGTATTTAACAAATATACAATGATGATTTATTAATAATTATATTCAATAAGTTTTTTGTAGAAATTAAAGGATTACAATCAATTGTCAATATAATAGATTGGTTAAAATTTTATCATAAAATAGCACCATAAAACTTCAAATTAAATATAAAGTTGAGTATTAAACTAACCTTTTAGGTGAAGATATCACAAAACTTACAAGTTTACTTAAAGAGAAAAATCCAGTAATATTATAATTAAAAGCAACGATAATTATAGCTTTATTTTAGGAGATAAATTTTATGTTAATCAATCATTTCTCTGAAGCAATAGGTAATACTCCTCTTGTAAAAATAAATAGAATGAACAATAGCAATGTAAATATATATGCAAAGGTTGAATCAATGAATCCTTTATCCTCTACAAAGGATAGAGCTGCCTTATACATGATTGAAGAAGCTGAAAAACGAGGTGATTTAAAAGAGGGTTCAATAATTGTTGAACCTACTAGTGGTAACACTGGAGTTGGCCTTGCCTATATATCCGCTATAAAAGGTTATAGAACAATATTTGTAATGCCGGAAAATATGAGCATAGAAAGAGTTAAACTTTTGAAGGCTTTTGGAGCTGAGATTATTTTAACTGATGCAATAAAATCCATGACAGGTGCAATTGAAAAAGCAAAAGAACTTGCAAAAACAAACAAAAATATATTTATTCCTCAGCAATTCAATAACAGAGATAATCCTTTATCGCACTATAAAACAACCGGTCCTGAAATTTATAAAGACCTTGATGGAAAAGTTGATATTTTTGTATCAGCAGTTGGAACAGGTGGAACTCTCAGTGGTTGCGCAAGATATTTTAAAGAAAAAAACAGCAAAATAAAAGTAATAGCTGTTGAACCTGCAACTTCGGCTGTAATATCTAGAGAAGTTGCTGGATCTCATGGTATTCAGGGAATAGGTGCAGGATTTATTCCCAATAATCTTGATACTCAATTGATTGATGAAGTTGTAAAAATTACAACCGAAGAGGCCTACAAAATTACAAGGGATATTGCAAAAAAAGAAGGAATTCTTGTTGGGGTTTCATCTGGGTCTGCATTATCTGCTGCTTTACTAATTGCTCGTAGAGTCGAAAATGAAGGTAAAAATATAGTTGTTATTTTTCCCGATACAGGTGAAAGATATCTTTCAACAGCTCTGTTTGATTAGGAGATATTATGAATTTAGAAATTGAAAATACTCTATTTTGTGGTCAAAGCTTCTCCTGGAGAAGATGTGATGATAATATGTATAGAGCTGCATTAAATAAAAAAGTTTACACTGTTCATGAAGGACAATGTGAATTTGAACCTTTTATCAATCATTATTTAGATAATGAATATGATTATGACAATGCATTGAAAGAAATCTCGAAAATGCATCCTATTTTAGATACTGCGATAAAGGAATGTGGAGAAATTCATATACTAAATCAAGATTTATGGGAAACTGTATTTGGCTTTATTCTATCTCAAAATAATAATATTAAAAGAATTGAGGGGCTTTACGATAGAATGTGCAGAACCTTTGGAAATAATATAGAAGGGGATTATTATACTTTTCCTCGTCCCTCTGACTTTAATGATGTAACTGAAGCTGATTTACGAGAACTTGGAGTTGGATTTAGAGCCTCATATTTATTAGATGCAATAAAAAGATCTGATGATATTTTAAGTATAAAAGATGAAAGTGATGCTCGCGCTAATGAAATACTTCAAGCAACTCGTGGAATTGGACCAAAGGTTAGTGCTTGCATAAGGCTATTTGGACTTCATAACTTTGAGGTATTTCCAAAGGATGTTTGGATAAAAAAGGTTATGAAGAATTGGTTTCCAGAAAAAGATGAATTTTTCTTTGAACCATACCAAGGACTTGCTCAGCAATACCTTTTTTTATATGCAAGAACAAAAGGAATTTAATAAAAAAGGATAATAAAAGATGGCTTATAAAAAAATAAAACAAATTAAAAATATTGAGGATATTACAGGATCTATTAAAGTAGATGTTTCTTCATTGACGAAAGTAAAAGATTTCAAATTATTTTTAAATGAAAATGAAGATAATTATATTGAATTTTTAAATCTTGAAAATTGTGAATATTCGACAACCAATTTTTCGTATATGAACTTTGAATTAAGTGTCTTTAAAAATTGTATTTTCCATTCATGTGATTTTGAAAACTCAACATTTATCAATTGTGAGTTCATAGGATGTGATTTTTCAGGAAGTAAATTTAATAAAGGGTGTTTTGATAAAGTAAGTATTGTGGATTGCAAATTCGGTGGTTGTGCATTTATTTATGCAAAGCTTTCAAATATGAAAATTGATAACTCTAATTTTAATTTTACTTCTCACTTTGAGTGCAAGATTGAATCTTTAAAAATCAATAAAACTTTTTATGTAGAATCTTTTTTTGATAAATGTAAATTGAAGAATTTTAATGTGAAAGAGGTGGATTTTACAAAAACAGAGTTCTTTAATACGCAACTTAAGGGTGTTGATTTTAGCACTTCAATAATCAATAATATTCGATTTTCCAGTACCATGATGGAAATCAAGGGAATGATTGTTGACACATATCAGGCAGCAGCCTTGGCTACCGCCTTAGGAATTATAATTAAAGATTAATTTGCAAACTTAATGAACTTCAGCGCTTCTAAAGTTGATATCCCAAGTTGGTTATTCCTATTGTTCTTTTTTGAACCAATTAGTGCTTGATGACAGAGATTATCTGCATACTTAGCTGCATCTTCAACTGTAAAACCATTTATTATTTTGGCAGTTAGTGTTGATGCAAATAAATCTCCACATCCAGGGTAATGTAATTTTAAATCTTCTGCAAAATATAATTGTTTTTTTCCATCATTGATGATTGCAATATATATTTTTTCATCATTTTCGAGTTTGATACTTGTTATTATAACAACCTTGGGTCCTTTAAATGAGAGCTTTGTTAATAAATCTTCAACTTCACAGAGTGAATAACAATCTTTCGTAGGACGTTCAGCTAGTAGTGAAGCTTCAGTGATGTTTGGTGTTATTATATCGGCAAGTGTGATTAATTCTTTCATTGCTTCTAAATGCTTTTCACTGATTGTAGGATATAATTTTTTATTATCTCCCATAACTGGATCAACAACAATTAAGGAATTTGATTCTTTTTTATAGTATTCTATTATATTTTTCACAATTGATATTTGGTTGTAATTTGAAAGAAAACCACTGTAGATTGAATCAAATGAGAAAGATTCTCTTTTGAATATTTTAAATATTTTTTCCATGCTATTTGAAAGATCTTTCATGTAAAAATCTTTATAACCATCTGTCTGTGTTGAAAGAAGTGCGGAAGGAAGTGGACAAACCTCTACATTAAGTGCTTCCATTATAGGTATTACCACTGTTAAGGAACATTTAGAAAAACTACATATATCATGTATTGCGAGACAATTTTTACTCATGAAAACAGAGTATATACCAATATCCATTTGGTCAACTAAAAATAAGAAATTGTATGAATTTTAATTAAAAAAAGGCCAATAAATTGGTGTAAAAAAGATTAATATATTATTGTAAATACAACTTTAAGCGTTTTTGCAAAGTAACTGCAACTTATAAATAATTGTATTTATTATTGCAAACAAGTTAGAATTTTTTAAAAAATAGGAATGATTAATTTTCAAAAAGGTAATATTTGATAAAAAAAATGTAAGCTGATTTTGTAATACTAAATGCATCACCGGTATTTGCAATAGTTAATCGAATAAAACTTTTTTTGGAAAATGCATTTACCTATTCAATTAACTCCGCTATCATAATGGTTAATTGTAAAACTAAATGCAACTAAAAGCATGTTTGGAAAAGTAAAT
>CAYWGU010000142.1:0-6371 GCA_964457975.1 uncultured Spirochaetaceae bacterium
AGAAAAAAGGAACCAACCGATTGGGAGAGAGGTTGATTCCTTTATCACATTTAAAAAGGAGGTTATGATTAACCTGTGGTTAATCATGTTTTGAAAAAAAATTTACTTTGTATAAATACTAATGCAATAAGCGTGCCAACTTTGAAATAGGTCTAAAATGAATGATTTTGCCGGTTATGGGTGGTTTATTTCTGTTTCGAGGTGTGAAGTTTTTTCAATTTTGCAAAAATTGGGAAAAATTTTCACAGTGAAAGAATGGAGTTATAAGAAGTATTGAGTACTTTATTCTAATAGTATTGACTTTACGGTTTGCACCATATATTTTTTAGATTATGAAAAATACAATTATTAATAAACGTTTTAAATATTCATATAGCAATGCAACTCTTTACTTGGTTATAGTAAATGCTATTGTCTTTATGATAACCAATACGGTTTGGCCTAACGGGGTTTACTATTTATCAATGATACCTAGCTTTGTTTTACATGGTTATGTATATCAATTTGTTACATACATGTTTGTTCATGGCTCCTTCTCCCACATTTTATTTAACATGTTATCTCTATATATATTTGGTAGTGCTCTTGAAAAGAGAATTGGGACAAAGGAATTTCTGCTGTTTTACTTTGTAGTTGGAACACTTGCCGGTATTTCTAGTTTCTTCTTCTATTATTTAGCAGGTGAGAATGCAGTTCTTCTTGGAGCATCTGGTGCAATATATGGTGTTCTATTTTTGTTTGCTGTTTTCTTTCCTTTTGCAAAAATCTATGTTTTTGGTTTGATTCCAATTAAAGCACCTCTTTTGATTGTTATTTACTTCTTTATTGAAGTATTTAGTCAGGTTTCTGGTGGCACTGGAGGTGTTGCACACCTAACTCATTTATCTGGATTGCTATTTGGTGTTCTATATTGCTTTTTTAGGATGAATCTTAATCCTTTTGAGGTTTGGAAACGAACATTATAAAAAATATCTAACAAGTAAGTAGGTAATTGATGAATAATTATCTAAATAAGATGAATTACACTTTACAATAATTTAAGAAAAACCGATAATGAATCTTGTAATTTAGTTCGTGGACTAGAATAACGGGAGAAAAAAAATGTCAATAAACGTAAATTCTTTAAATAAAAAGTTATTAGCAGCAGCTATTACAGCTACTAAAGCTAAAGAAATCAGAGAAGTACTTACCAAGGGTGCTGATATAAACTGTCAGAACGAATGGGGAATGACTCCTCTTATGTTGGCTGCACAGAATAATCCAGCAGTTGCTGTAATTAAACAATTGTTAGTATCCGGTGCAGATATACACGCTATTGAACCTAAATATCGTTCAAATCCATTGCATCTTGCTGCAAACAAATCAACTAACCCTAAAATTATTGATGAATTAATCAAAGCAGGATGTGATCTTAATTCACGCAACTACTTAGGTGAAACTCCATTAATCATGGCTGTTAATAAAAACGATGAAACACGAGTTGTTTCTGCTTTAATCAAAGCTGGTGCAGATATCAACGCTCAAGACTACCAAAGTCATTCAGTTGTTGAATATGCAAGAGCTCAAAAACGTACTTATATCATAAACACTCTTAAAAAGATGGGTGCTAATTAAATAAGTTTTATAATCACGACTAAAGTGCATTCGTAAATAACAAAACGAGAGTTGTTCTTCAATCACCATAGATGATTTGAGAATGGCTCTTTTTTATCTTCTTTCGAAGAGAACAAAAAAATGATTAATATTGTGATATATCTTTTATTGCAAATACAGATGTTTTCAAGTCATGGTTCTATGAAAGAATTTTGTAATGATTTGAGAAAACAAAAAATATCTGACTAAATTAATAATCAGATATCCTATAATACAATATGAAGTTTTAATTAATTCAATTCTTTCTTTACGATGTTGTTTTTGATTTCGTCTTTAAGTTTTTTAACATTTAACTTTATATCATCAACCAAAGTCTCTAATGAATAGTTGAAGGATTCTTCAAGATTGGATCTGAATTTAACCTCAGCGTTTCCATCTTTGTAAGATTTGTTACCAAGTGTTATTCTTATAGGAAGACCAATCAAGTCAGCATCAGCGAATTTAACGCCGGCACTTTCTTTTCTATCATCAAACAAGACATCAATGTCAGCATCAGTTAGATCTTTATAAATCTTCTCACCAATTTCTTTATCCTTCATAAGGCTTACGAAGTGTACTTGATAAGGTGCAACTGATATTGGAAGTGATAGACCTCTTTCATCATTGTATTCTTCTGCAAGACATGCAAGTAAACGACCAACTCCAATACCATAACTTCCCATTACTACAGGTTTTGCTTTGCCATCAATATCTGTGAAATAGCAGTTCATTGCTTCACTGTAACGTGTACCTAATTGGAATATATTACCAACTTCAATACCTTTACTTTGTTTTAGGGTGTGACCACATTTAAGACAGGTATAACCATCATGAGCGGAAGCAATATCTGCAACCTTTCCTGTATAGTCTTTCTTGAAGTTTGTATTTATTAGATGATAGCCAACTTCATTTGCACCTGCAACAAGATTGTTGCTTTTTGCAACTGAATCATCAACAATGATAATTGCTTTTTCACTACAACCAATTGCTGAACCATAGCCTGGAACAATTTTAGCTGCAATTATTTCTTCTTCATGTGCAGGTCTTAGGGAGTTTGCTTTCAATGTATTTTGAAGTTTATTCTCTTCAACATCCATATCACCTCTAATGAGAGCTACAACAAGTTTCTCTTCTTCTTCGCCTGTTTTATCATCAATGAAGGTTGCAACCATGAATACTGCTTTACAGGTTTGTCTCTTTTCTATGTTCAATAGTTGGCAGAGGTCTTCAATTGTTTTGCAGTTTGGAGTTTCAATTTTTTCAAGTTCTTTTGCTTCTTCCTTGAAGTATTCCTTTTGGAATTGGGCAACCTGTCTGTTTGCAGTATAACCACATTCAGCACAAGTCATAATTGTATCTTCACCTATAGGTGAAAGGTACATATATTCATGAGAGATCTTTCCACCCATCATGCCTGAATCAGCACCTACAACTATTACAGGAAGACCTGCTTTGCTGAATATCCTGAAATAGGATGAATAGTGTGCATTATATTGTTCATCAAGACCTGCTTGATCTCTATCAAAGCTATAGCTATCTTTCATTGTGAATTCACGAACTCTAATCAATCCTGCACGTGGACGAGCATCATCTCTCCATTTTGTTTGGATTTGATAAACCAATTGAGGGAGTTTCTTGTATGAGTTAATTTCAGATCTACCAAGAGCTGTAGCATCTTCTTCATGAGTCATAGCCAAAACCATGTCACGTCCTGCTCTATCATTGAAGCGACTCATTTCTTTATCAATGCTGTAGTATCTACCTGTTTCTTTCCAGATATCAGCTGGATTTACAATTGGCATTAATATTTCCTGTCCGTCTAAACTGTCCATTTCTTCTCTGATGATATTTTCAATTTTAGATGTTGTTTTATAACCTAAAGGAAGTAGTGAAAAAATACCTGCTCCCATCTGTCTGATAAAACCAGCTCTCAATAAAAATTCATAGCCTTTACAATCTGCTGATTGTGGAGCTTCCCTTAATGTTTGGGAAAACATCTTACTCATTCTCATGATATATATCTCCTAAGTATTGTTTGTTTTATAATGGTGGTATTGTAACAAAATTGCCATCTATCTACAAGATTTTAATCTATAACTTTAACTCACTTTAGTTAAGTTATTAACTAATGTTTGAAATTTGTATTTTTATTAAATTCATTCTATCAAAATATTCATTATATGGTGTAAGGTTATTGTCTAATTAAATTCACTATATTTAGTGCTTGTTTTCTGTAATTAGATAATTCAATGAAGGCTGTATAAAAAACTTTATCAGTGCATTAAATCTCTAAAACGAACGCTGGTAATGGGCATAAGGAAACAATGTTCAAGCTTTAAGCCATTTTAATTGTATGTTGGGTCCTTTTAATAATATGTTAGTTGCTAGAATTAATTAGCAATAACATTACTGTGTACACTTATAAAGTAGCAAAGGATGTTGGTGCAATGTTGGTATTTTTTAGTCTTGATATAGGAGTGTTTGTATTTTGAGGTGCTACAAGTTTAATGGTTAATTTTACTGAAAATTCATTATCTTTTTGAATAGGTCTCCTAAAAATTATAAAAATATTACATATAATATAAACTTTTCATTGAAAATAATATTATTCTATTGTATTATTTACTTAAAGAAAGTAAATAAAAACATGGCTTTATTATTTTTGTTTACTTATGGATGCTATTGGGTATAATTTATTAAGTAATTTGTCTAAATTAAAATATAATTGATTCCTATATGGGTAATTATAGGATTTTGAATATAGATACCTTGATATTTTCAATATTATTGATAAATGGTATACTACCATTATAAGAGCTATAATAAATATATTCTAATAGTTTAGTTATAATAAATTTGAATAATTTATGAATATTATAAATAAAAAGAAGAATACAAAAGGAGTTACGTTATGGAGATTAACGAACTAAAGCAGAAAGCTTTACAAATTCGTAAATTGACTATCCGAGAAATCGGCCATTTTGGTTCAGGCCATATTGGTGGAAGTATGTCAATCGTTGAAATGTTAACATATCTTTATTATCAAGAAATGAGAATTGATCCTAAAGATCCAGGAAAGGAAGATCGTGATAGATTTGTTTGTTCTAAAGGACATGCAGGTCCTGCAGTTTATGCAACATTAGCAGATAAAGGATATTTTCCTTTAGAATGGCTTAAGACATTAAACCAAGGTGGAACACTTCTTCCATCCCATTGCGATATGACCAAAACCCCTGGTATCGACTTTACAGGTGGATCTCTTGGACAAGGTTTTTCTGCAGCAATAGGTATTGCTTTAGGTCAAAAGATTAAAAAACAAGATGCAAGAACATATGTAGTAATTGGTGACGGTGAATCACAAGAAGGTCAAATCTGGGAAGGTGCAGAAACTGCAGCTCAATGGAAACTTGGCAATCTTACAGCTTTTACTGATTTAAATAAATTACAACTAGATGGTCCAACAGCTGACATTGTAAGTATGGAAAATATCTGTACTAGATGGCTTGGTTTTGGATGGTATGTACAACGAATTGATGGTCATGATATTGCAGCTATTGCAAGAGCAGTTGAGAATGCAAAAAAAGTTACAGATCGTCCTTCAATGATTGTAATGGATACTCAAAAGTCTCATGGTTTTATTCCTGGTGAAACTACAGTAAATAATCATAGCATGGCTTTTGATGAAAATGTTGCAGAAGAAGCTATTAAAGCACTTCTTGAAAGAGAAGGAGAATAAGTGATGAAAGATACAAGTAAATTTGCAAATATGAAAGATGCTGTAATGGCAGCAATTAATGAACTTGGTGATACAGATGAAAGAGTTGTAATGCTAGATGCTGATTTAGCATCTTGCTTGGGCTCTGCAAGTTTTGGCGAAAAACATCCTGGACGTTTCTTTGATTGTGGTATTGCTGAAGCTAACATGATTGGTGTTGCAGCTGGTATGTCATCAATGGGGCTAAGACCTTTTACACATACCTTTGGTATCTTTGCAAGTAGAAGAGTTTTTGACCAATTATTCCTATCTGTTGGATACGCTAAGCAAGTAGTTCACATGATTGGAACAGATCCTGGTGTTACAGCTCAATATAATGGTGGTACTCACATGCCATTTGAAGATATTGCATTATTGAGACAGGTACCTGGTGTTACCATCATTGAACCAAGTGATGCTCAGAGTTGCTATGAACTTATTAAACAGGCTTATGCTTTAGATAAATCTTCATATACTCGTGCTCCTCGTAAAGGTGTTGCACATAGATATCCTTTAGGAACAAAGATTGAACTAGGTAAGGGAATTGAACTTGCAACAGGATCCGATGTAGCTATTATTGCAACAGGTTCTGTAATGGTTGGTGAAGGTGAAAAGGCTGTTAAGATATTAAAAGAAAAAGGTATCAATGCAACTCTAGTAGATTTACATACAATAAGACCTCTTGATACTGAATTACTTGAAAACGTGGCCAAACGTTGTGGTAGCATGCTTGTTTGTGAAAACGCTCGTTATGCTGGTGGTGTTGGTGAGATGATTGCAACACACCTAATACAAACTGTACCAGTTAAGATGGATTTCTTAAATGTTGGTGAAAGGTATGGTGAAGTTGGTAATCTTGAATACCTAATGGGTACATTTGGTTTCACTGCCGAAAACATTGCAGCAAAAGCTGAAAAACTAACTAAATAATTCAACTACAATTATTATTTAAACCTTCTAGGACTACAATCTTAGGAGGTTTTTT
>CAYWGU010000143.1:0-2216 GCA_964457975.1 uncultured Spirochaetaceae bacterium
TTTTGTCATGTCATAAGCAGAAATAACGACCTATTTTTTTTCATACGGATTCAGGTGAATATATTAAATATGGTTTTTCAAAAAGTAAT
This sequence comes from uncultured Spirochaetaceae bacterium, assembly GCA_964457975.1. Classification (GTDB taxonomy): domain Bacteria; phylum Spirochaetota; class Spirochaetia; order Sphaerochaetales; family Sphaerochaetaceae; genus Pleomorphochaeta. Next base: position 90 of record CAYWGU010000143.1, read on the forward strand.
CATAAATTACAATAATTCTTAATGTCTTTCAATTTTAGCGCTAAGCCTTAGCTAGTATTTTCTTCTTAAACTTCTCTATTACATCGGTATCTTTAATAACATCACATTCAAAATATTTATTGAACTTAATATTAATTCTATCAATCACGTTTGATATAAGATCATCTCTATCCCATGCAGCATCATCTGCACCATCAAAATTATCATTGCAGAGCAACACTAGGATCTTACGCTCCAAAGGTAATAGACTATCAAGAAATCTACCAAGGATATCATCTTTTAGAGAAATGGGTATATTTTTTGATTTATCCTGATTTTCATAATATTCTTCATTTGCTTTTAAATTCGATTTCAATAATTTTTCAAACTGAACCTTCTTCTCTTCTGGTGAGATATAAGTACCTATTCCATGTAATCGTTCTGCTTTTTCAAGAAGATCTCTTACTTCTTGTTCTTTGTTGTTTCGAATCTGTTTGGCTTTATTATCATAAAAACCTTCAACCTTTTGAGATTTATATCGTTCAAACTCAAGAATATCATTCTCTTTGACACCCATTATTCTTAAATCGTCTAATTGGGAAAAAGTTAATCTATACCCAATTTTTGCATATAGATTTTCATTAATCCATTTTTTAATAATTGGAAACAGTTCATTGTGGCTTATTTTTATATAACCAATATTGTTTTGTTCAATGGGATATCGAACTTCTGTTTTACCTGATTCATCATCTCTCACATTGTAATCACAATAAAAAGCTATTACATTAAATATTGCTAGAGTTGAATAACAAATTGCTCTACAACGGCGACTATCATAATTAGAAACAACACTTGTATGAATTCCATTCTGAAAGATATCCTCATCACCGTTTATATTGATATATTTAAAGCTAGAAGTAAATGGATACTGCGCCATCAAATGGCGTAAAGGGAAATTATAGTTTACACAACTATGACGATATACAATAGATTCTATTAAACTAGTTTTTGAGTTATCACTCTTTAATTTTTCATTGATATACTCAAAGCAATCATTGAATATATATAATTCATTATCGCTTATTCTATATTTACATGTAGATTCAAGAGTTTTCACCATAAATTCAATTAGATGCTTCTTTTTTTTATCTTTAAAATCTGGTAACAGATTTGTATTATCAAATATATCTAATGGAGCACTCCTAACATATTCTTCTATCTTCAATAAATCACGATTTTGTATGAATATTATTTCAAAGGCTTCCTTGAATAAGTCCTCATAGTCTGCTCCTGTTGGAAAAATTGAATAGATTCTGTTTAGTTCATTGAACTTACTCTTAAAAGAACTGCCATAAATGCCGTTTATAATTTCCATCAATAATAATATTAAAAATCCTGAAGATCTATTTGAGGGTACTTTTCCTTTTCTTAGGAAAGTACGAAAAACAATGTAATTAGACAATTGTGTATGTCTTAATAAATAAAACTGAATACAGTTTACTTCAAATGTAGGATTCCTACATGGTATTATTTTACCATCATATTCTAGATTTTTAAGAATCATTGCATCACTAATAAATATAGATAAGTCAGATTTATTTTTTTTGTTATTAAATTCAATAAAAACTTTATCAGAAGATGGCTTACCGTTATAATAACAAGCTTCTCTTGTTGAAACCCTCTCATAATAAGATGCTATAAACTTATCTAGTTCATCATAACTCATTTTAATCATTCCTCATTCTTCTCATCCTAAACCACAACTTATCATATAATAACACCTGAATCTACTTCTTTAATACTCGCTCAATATCATCACGATAATCATCAAGAACTGTATTACACTCAATAACTATGTCATCAATGTGTGCATCACTTTTACTGTTGATATTATCCAATACAACCGACAGAGGAACTCCTTCCTTAAAAGCTATACTTTCAGCTTCGCTGCTATCATTTTCGATCAAAGCGGTAAGTACATCTTTTTCACACTGTGACAGTGATGATATAAAGGATTCAAAAGTTCCACATTCCAATGTTCCTTCATTTATAGTTGTCTCGCTATTGGATGAGGATAGTATGTCATTGATTTCCTCTTCTTTGTTTTCTTCTGTTATTTCTTCTGTTATTTCTTCTGTTATTTCTTCT
>CAYWGU010000143.1:2316-6326 GCA_964457975.1 uncultured Spirochaetaceae bacterium
CTCTTCTTTGTTTTCTTCTGTTATTTCTTCTGTTATTTCTTCTGTTATTTCTTCTATGATTAACTTATCCTGTATTTCTATACTTTTATCACGAACTACATCTACATCATTTATGTCCAATTTATAGAATTTATTATAATGATTATTGATATTGGGTTTTACAATTTTATCACTTTCCTTTATCCAGTGGCCTACAGCTACAAGAATAAGGTTATACATATTTTTAATATCGTCTTTATCTACTTTATTAAAATGTAGATTTCGATCAAGAAAATAATTTCTCTCTTTCATCTGGGATAAGAATAAATCAAATCCAACTTTTGAATCATTAGTTAATGATTCATACTCTTCTTGGCATACACCAACACTCTGGATAAATAGTTCAATCGATTGCTTCTGTTTATGAGAATAAGATAGCTCAGTATGAGAGCATATTCCATTTTTGAATGAGACTTCATCCCCTTTAGCATCATAATATAAGAAATCTAGCGTGATTGGAAATAAAACTTTCAAACCATTACTTGCAATATCAATTTTAGTGATTCTAGTAAAACGAAATAACTCGTCTAGTGAATTAAATTCTCCAAAATCAAAGTTGTCTTCTTTTTGGAGTTCTAAATATACAAATTTAAAACAATCACCTGAATAATTAAGCATCTTTATCAGGTACGGACTTCGTATATCAAGTCCAAAACTCTTTGCTATTATTGAAAAAACAGGAACTTTATTATCATATGAAATATTATGATCAAGAGAAATACTGGTACTCATAAAAATAGAAAGAGGAACTTCTTCGAAATAACAGAATTTATCTATTTCCTCATTATGCATGACATATAATAATTCAAATGCAGTTTTGATTCTATTTTTGAATAATGCACGCTCTTTGCTGTATATTTCAGCTACCTTCATAAGCAGACTAAATTTAGCATCAAAACTATCATCAACAATTCCATGAAGAATTTCCATTAAATATAGATTAAGAAATGCTATATAATTGTTTTTAGGTAGTATTCCATTTCTAAGAGATGTTCTAAAACTAAAATATGCTATTAGTTGATCCTTTTCTAATAGGCTATATTGAAAATGGGTTGAAGACTTGAATTTAAATTCATAATGCATGTTATCGTCATCACACTCAATATCTTTAAAAGAGAGGGCATCACTATAAAATGATTCTATTCTACGTTCTCTACTAGTTTTATAACTCTTAAAGAGTTTCTCTCTATTACCCGATATATAGAAATGTCTACTGATATCTTCAATTACTTTTTCCCTTTCAAAATAACATTCAACTATGTGCTCTACTTCATATCTCTTCATATAAACCTCAACAAAAATTCGCACAATATAAATGAACTTTAGCAGTTACCACTGCATGATAATAAATCAATAATCAACAACAATACTAATATAACCTGTTTAAAGATTCCAAATGTTCTATTTTTTTAGAATCTTCAGTGCACTCTGTAATTCATCACTATAATCAAGCACAACATTATCTATTATAACTACATCTTCTATTAATTCACTACTCATTATATTTATATTATCCACTATAATAGATAGCATTGTACCATTATTATCTGCTATTTTGGTTGCAGAGTATACATCACCATTAATTAATGCTAATAAAATATCACATTCAAAAGGTTTTAATTTCACTATCAATAATTCAAATTCATTTGAAGCTGACGTTTTAGGCTCTACTACTTTTGGCTTTTTAGTAGATTTTACTTTATTAATTTTTGGATTAATTTCATTTTCTTCTACAATTAGTTTTGTCTGAATTTCATGACTCTTCAATCTAACATTCGTTATGTCACTGATATCAAGTTTGAATGACAATTTATCCTTCTTCTCTTCCAATTCTGCAGGAGATAGATAAAGTCCATCTTTTACATATTGATTATTAGCAATCCAGTTTTTAATAACTTTCATTAATAATTTTCTATACTTAGGCTCATCTTGTGGATTTAAATAATAAGAAGGGTAATATGAACTACTAGATTTACGCCTCAATGGAACTTTACCACAATAATGACGTAACATTTCAACAATAGATAATAAAAACTTGTTTATATTATCCTTATCATAGTTTGGATACATATCAGAATATTTACAATGAAAACCATATCGGATAATCTCTAAATCACCACCCTTCTTTTTATAATTAACATTTGTGGTTAAAGGAAAGTTGGCTCTTAATTTGCCAATAGGTATATTGAATTTTTCTTGCTGAGAGCACATCAAAACAGAGTCTGTTGAAAGACTACTATTAAAACTAAATTCTTTACTTTCATCCAAAGCTGTAATCACATCAGAAAAGCACTGCTCAAATAAATAAAGATCAGTATCTGTTAGATTATTGTTCCTTTTAAAACTAATCATCTTCATTATCTTACTTAATGATGGAACTGATGTAGCATAAGTAATTCCACTATCACTCATATAATCAATACTAGAAACATCTTCATCCTCATCTTCAATAAATTTATAATTCATAAATATCTTTAAAGGAACATCTCTGCAATACTTACTAAAATCAAGTGAACTCATATTTTGGAAGTATAATATTTCAAATGCTTCAATTAAGATATTATTATACTTTGCCCCCTTAGGAAACAACTCATTTAACTTAATAAGAAGTTTATACTTGGTCTCAAACTTATTTTGGTAAATACCATTTATTATTTCCATAACATATAGAATAAAAAAGTTAATCCAATCATTATTTGGTCTTTTTCCCTTCTGTATAAGAGTTCTAAATGTGAAATAATTTCTTAGTTCGATTTTGCTTAAATAATAGTATTGTACTGAATTCGCTTTAAAGGTGGGATTGCTACATGCACTCTCTTTGTTTGTATAAGTGATATCCTTTAAAAGCATTGCATCAGATAAGAATACATCCAATTGTTTTCCTCTATAATTCATGAACTTGCTTGTTTCACCGTAACTCTCATTACTAAGACCAACCCTTTCATCACTATTATTTCTGCTTGCTCTTTTATGATATTCATCAATAATATAATCTATCTCTTTTTTCTTCACAATTTATTCCTCAATATATTCAATACACTTTAATAGTCTTTTTCAATCTTACTAAAAACAAGTTAGTAAGAAATCTCAATCGAAAAAATAATAAACTCAGCCGACAACTCTTGCTACTCTAATCCTTATAAAAAAACAAATACTACTAACAATGACGAATGAGCAATTAAAACTGGCTATTCGTCGTTTAGTGATGGTCCCCAGTTATACAAATGTTATGTAAGGCAGATCAAGTCCTGTATTTTTACTGAAAATCATGTCTCTAAAATGGTTCATGGTAAAGACTCTTGGTCTTATTTTTACTAGCGAAATTACAGAATTCGCTACATCAAGCATTGCATTGGTTGTTCTGTATGTAAAGTGGTTAATAAGTTCCATATTTCTTCTTAGAGACTTAGCAACTTTTATCATCTCTACAACTCTAGATAGGAACATCCATCTTGTTAATCTCATCATATTGATTATTCCGCAAAAAATGTACCACCTCTGCATGGGCTTAGCACCATCAATTTAGCCAATATGAATATGCATTCCCATTTTATCTGTCTTTGAATTAGGTATCATTTCTGATTTCAATACTTTCCAGGATTTCAGTAATCCTAATGCTTGAGCAAACAATGATTCATTTGCTGTGTTTAATTCTCCATATGTAGAGAATAATATCCTAAGAAACTTAGACGGTAAAGTAAGCTCAATTATTTATTTACCCGCCCTAAACAACGAATGGTCATCATCTATCTATTTGCTTAAAAACTTTCTATTTGCTTAAAGACTTCTATAACCTTGAATTCTTTATTTAGAAGGATTAAATCTGCCTTTTTGTTAATATCAATTGAGCCAATATCTTTTAGATTTAACTCCTTTGCAGGGTTAATTGATCCTATTTTAAAGAAGGTTTCCTTTGGTATTATTTTCTTCTCCAATAGAAATCTTGCTGTATCTATGATAAGACATGCAGA
>CAYWGU010000144.1:0-6173 GCA_964457975.1 uncultured Spirochaetaceae bacterium
AATCAATATGATGAATTATTACAAAAATGTAAGTTTAATAATTACAAGTTGTATGTTACTAATCCCTGTTTTGAGTTTTGGTTATTATTGCATTTTAGTCAAGTTTTTGATTTAGATTTAAAAGAATTAGAAGAAAATAATAAATATGAAATAGATAATGAAAAAGGGGTCGAAAAGCTTAATTATACCGAACTTAAATTAAGAGAAATAATCCCTGATTTTAGAAAGTCTAATGTATGTTTTGATATATTTAAAGATAAACTTCCTATCGCTATTTTAAACTCCAAAAATTTTAAAACAGATTTGAAAGAACTAAAAAATAATATAGGAACAAATATTGGTGATTTGTTCGAAGAATTGCAAAATACCTGTGAGACATAGGGGATTAATTATTTATGAGTATCGATTTAGATTTTTATAAAATTAGACAATATGAGGGTAGTCAAAACTCTGGTTTTGAAGAATTGGTTTGTCAAATTGCACATTTAAAAAGCCAAAGCTAGGTAAAAGTTTTGTAAGAAAAAATGGTGCTGGTGGAGATGGTGGAGTTGAATGTTATTGGATTCTTGAGGATAACTCCGAGTATTGTTGGCAAGTAAAATATTTTATTGATAAATTTTCATCATCTCAATGGAGCCAAATTGATGATTCTTATAAGACTGCATTAGAAAAGCATCCAAAAATGAACCGTTATTATATTTGTTTGCCGTTTGATAAATCTGACAGCAGAAGCTTGGGTCAAAATGGAAAACCTGTTGTAACACAAGAATCAAAATGGATAAAACATGTTGAAAAATGGCAGAAATATGCAAAAGAAAAAGAGCGTGATATTGAAATTTTATTTTGGGGAAAGCATCAAATAAATTTTTTTCTTACAAATGGTAATCCTGAGTATATGGGTAGAGCTTTATATTGGTTCAATATACCCTCATTGAAGTTTGATAAATTTCTAGAAATTTCAAAAAAATCGCAAAAATCTCTTGGTGATAGATATACTCCTGAATTGAATGTTGAGTTACCAATCTCAAAACAATTTGATGGATTATGTCTAACTCCTTATTGGTGGGAGATACTTGAAGAAGAAAAAACAAAGTTCAAGAAAGGCTACGAGGAATTATTTTTAAGTTTAAGAAAAGAACGGGAATTTATTTCTAAAAAAATTAATTTTGAGGAGATAAATAGTTTTGATAGGTTAATTAACGAATTTATAAATCAAATTAATGAAGAAATAGCTTATAAGAATTTTAAAGATAATCTAACAATTGCTTTATCCCAAATAACTAATATCAAAGAAATTTACAATAAGATTTATTTTAAGTTATTAAATAGAAACAGTCTGGAAAAAATAGATGATAATAACCGAATTAATTTAAACAAATTTCAAAAATCCATTGAAAAGTTTGCTTTCTTTATAAAAAGAAAGAGTTCCTTATGTGGAAAAAAAGCAGTGTTGTTGTCTGGCTCCGCCGGTATTGGTAAGTCTCATTTATTATGTGATTTAAGTCTTAATAGATTGAAAAAAGGTTTGCCAACTTTATTCCTTTTGGGAGCACAGTATTGTGGTGGTAACCCAATTGATTTTATTAAAAATTCTTTGGATTTATCAAATTTTGGAGATTCTCAAGTTCTTGGGATTTTAGATTCAATTGGTGAAACTTATAAATCACGATTGCTTGTTGTAATTGACGCAATTAATGAAGGACAAAACAAAAGAGACTGGAATAATCATTTAAATGGTTTTTTATGTGATTTATTAAAATATCCACATATTGCAATTATTATTAGTTGTCGTACTACATTTATTGAGTATACTATTCCACCCACAGTAAAAGAACAATTATTCCAAATTGAGCATACGGGGTTTAATGATTATGAGCATAGGGCTGCTGAAAAATTTCTTTCTTTGCAAGGTATTGATAAGCCAAGTGCTCCAATCTTGGCTCCAGAATTTTCTAACCCACTCTTTTTAAAAATATGTTGTAAAGTTATAAAACAAAATGGAAAGCACTCTTTTCCTAAAGGTTTAAATGGAATGATGTCTCTTTTTGATTATTATATTTCAAATATAGAGGAAATTGTTTCAATAAGAAAGAATTATGATTCAAGGTCACAACGAGTAAAAAAGTCACTGAAAGGCTTTGCTTTGAAAATGCTAATTGATGACAAAATGGAAGGCTTATTAGAAGATGAAGCAAGAAACTTAATTAATAAGAATGATCCCAACACAAGTTTTGATATTTCATTATTTGATATACTAATTGACGAAGGTGTCTTATCTGATGATATATCATATAATTTAGAACAGGAAGGTGAATTAGTTTATAGATTCACTTATGAAAGATTTAGTGATTATTTTATTGCTCTTGAATTAGTTGATAAGATAGAGAACATTGAAAATGTTTTTATTGATAATAGTTATTGTAAAAAAATTATAGGAAACAACGGATACTATTCAAAACCAGGAATATTTGAAGCATTAGAAATTATCATTGCAGAAAAATATAAAAAGGAATTACGAGATTTAGTGCCTCCTAGTATCAGAATAAACAAATGGAATTTAGATGAAGCTTTTAAGAATTCTATATTATGGAGAAGTCCATCATCTATTACAGATAGAACTTTAGAAATATTGAATAATTTAAACCACAATTATTTTAATAATCCTGCTTTTGATATTTTATTAAAATTATCTACAGAACCAGATCATCCTTGGAATGCAGAATTTCTGCATAGATTTTTAATGAAATATAAAATTTCAGATAGGGATAGTTTTTGGTCAACATATGTTGCTCTTGAAGATAGTTCAGAAGAATTTGAAGGAGCTGAATCAACAGTTCGAACGATTATTGAATGGGCTCATGTATGTGAACTTAAAGATATTGAGTCAGAAAGAATCAGACTATGTTCTATTGTTCTCATTTGGTATTTAACGACATCAAATAGAAGGCTTAGAGATCGAGCAACAAAATCATTAGTTAGAATTTTATGTTATCATCCTGAACTTATTATTGATTTAATTAATAAATTCGCAGAAGTTGATGATACATATTTAACCGAAAGATTATATTCAGTTGTTTATGGTGTAGTTTGTAATATTGATAATAAATCTATTATAAAAGAAATTGCAATTAATATTTATAATTTATTATTTTCTAAAGGTAATCCAATTCCACATGTATTAATAAGAGATTATGCTAGGGGAATTTTAGAATATGCTTTGTATTTGGAAATTCTTCCTTCTAATATTAGTCCCAAAACTTTTAGGCCTCCATATCAAAGTAATGAAAATATAAAAAATATTTCAATTCAAGAAATTGAACAATTAGAAGGAGTTGATATATCGTCGTCCATCAAAAGTTCTCTTATGGGTTTTCCTGGTGATTTTGGGAATTATACCATGGGGTGTGTACATAAATGGTCATCTACGCCTATCTCATCAGGTAAAAGTGAAACAAGTTTGGAAGTTAAAGAAATTTTTTGTAATCAATTTCTTTATGGAGAGTTGAAAAAAGAGTACAAAGATAGTTTAACTATAGAAAAGGAAGAATATGATGATTTCTTATTAAAGAATATAGTAGAAGAAAACGAAGACGATGATAGTAATAATGAAAAATCTGATTTGTTAGTAAAAAAAATATTAGAAGCATATGAAAATGAGGATATTAATAATGGAAATTTAGATTCTTTATTAAAAACGATAAGAAAAGCAATTAAAAACAAAGATAGTAATAATGAAAATGTAGATTCAATATCAGAAAATATAATAGAAGTAACTGAAAATGATGATAGTGATAATGGTACAATAGTAAATGAAAACGAATCATTAGATGATAGAGTAAAAGCTCAACTTACAAAAGATCAAAAAGAATATTATCGATGGCTGAGTGGTTTATCTGATAATAGAGCAGCTTCTTTTAGTAGAAAATGGGCTCAACGTTGGGTCTGTAAAAGAGCTTACGAATTTGGTTGGGAGAAAGAAAAATTCTTAAGTTTTGAAAAAAATTGTTCTTACGGTAGAGGGAATGGTTCTACTGTTCAATCTATGGAGCGTATTGGTAAAAAATATCAATGGATGGCTTTTTATGAATTTTTAGCTAGACTTTCAGATAATTATTATATGATTGATAGTGACTATGGCGATGATGTTAAAAAATATGAAGGACCTTGGCAAATTAGCTTACGAAATATTGATCCAACAATATGGATAAGAGATTGCAGAGACTTTTTTACTTACAATAAAAAAACACCGACTTGGTGGCAACCTTATAGCTTCCTGCTACCAAAAGAGGATAATCTAGAAATAAAACGAAAATTTCTATGGTAAAAATCTAGTTTACCTGATTTTAAAAGCATTTTAGAAGTAGTAAGGCCAACAGATGATTCTAAATGGTTTGCATTACATGGATTTTGGTCAGAAAAAAGAGAATATGATAAATCTGATAGATTTAATCCTTCTCTTGACTGTTGGTTTAGAATTAATGGAATTATGATAAAAAAAGGTGATTATGACACTGTAATTAAACAATGTAAAAATAAATCACTGCAATCTCCTTCTATAATTAGTGTACCTTCGACAAATTATGAAGGTTTTTTAGGTGAATATCCTTGGCATCCCATATATAAAGATATTTCTGGAATGAATTTTAACGATGATAATTCTTATATGGATGGAATTAATTTCAATCATTTTATTCCTTATACAAAATATATATGGGAGTGTGGTAACTATGATTATTCAATAAATAGTTCTTTAGAATTTTATTTACCAGCAAAGGAATTAATTAAAGATATGAATTTATCTAGGGAATTAGGCCAATTTTCTGAGTGGAAAGATGATGGCGAGATTGTATTTATAGATCCTGGCGTGAAAGAACAGGGGCCATCTTATGCTTTATGGAAAAGTGATAAAATCTTAGAATGGGCAGAAAAAAATGAAATGGAAATTATTTGGCTTATTGGTGGAGAAAAACAATTGTTTGCTACAGGAGGTAATAGGTGTTATAGTCGATTAGTTTTTAATGGTGTTTACAGATATAAAAATGGTAAGATAGAGGGTGAACTTTGGTTTAATGAAGAGCCTAGTGGAGAAAAAATATAATATATAAAATATAATTTAATGGAGAAAGTGCTAACCTCTTTTGGATTAACTTTTCCAATAGCGATGTTATATATTTTTAGTAACTTAAAATAACTTACTGTTAACTATAGGTAAGTTTTATATTACTGAAATCAAAAGTTTTTAATCTCTTAGAATGCATGATTGTATATCAAGAGGAAAAAATTAGATTAAGCCCTTAGCTTTCTGGTAAATGTCAGTAAGCTTATTTACACATTTATTATCTTTTATTATAGTTGGATTAACCTAAGTTAAAGGAATACAAATGACAATAACAATAATTCACGCATCTCCCAGAGCCAATAGCTCATCAAGTGCAATAGCAAGAGTCCTTGCATCAAAGTTTGATGGAGCTGAAATATTGGAGATAGATCTTCAAAGGGATAATCTTCCCTATTGTAAGGGATGTCTTCTATGTGTGAGAAAAGGAATGGAGTTCTGTCCTCACAGTGAATCTGTTCTTGTATCAAAGGATAAAATCTTAAAAGCTGATTTACTTATTGTTGCAACACCTGTTTATATTCTTCATATGACAGGTCAATTAAAAACCTTCATTGATCATTTCTCATCAATGTTCTTGATGCATAGACCAGAAAATTCAATGTTTAAAAAACAGATGGTTGTAGTTGCTACATCAGCTGGACCTGTTTATAAGAATACAATAAAAGAAGTGTCAGAGTGCTTTACATACTTTGGTATCCCAAAGATATATGGCTTGGGTACCACCATTCAAGCAAGATCATTTGATACTCTACCAGATGAAAAGAAAGAAAAAATAGATGATAAATGTAGTAAGTTAGCAAGTAAAGTTAAAAAGGTTTATAAAAAGGGACACTATCATACATCTCTTAAAAGCAAATTTAACTTTATGATATATAGAAAGATACAATCAAAGGTAGCCATGGAAACTGATAAAGCTTATTGGACTGCAAATGGTTGGTTTGATAAGAATAGACCTTGGAAAGGTTAAATTAGAGACATTTTAAAAGGAAGGATTAAACCTCCTTCCTATATATTATATTTCTATCATCGCTACCATCAATATCTAATTTATAAC
>CAYWGU010000145.1:0-6137 GCA_964457975.1 uncultured Spirochaetaceae bacterium
CAACAGCAGCTTTTTCTTCTACAACAGCAGCTTTCTCTTCTACAACAGGGGCCTCTATTTCTTCTACTTCAGCTACAGGTGCAACTTCAACAGGAGTTTTTTTAGCTGGCTGTTCCGCTTTTTTCTCTGGTTGGGTAACAACAGGTTTTGCTGCAGGAGCTTCCTCTACAGTAGCCTTAGTTGTTTTACATCCGATGAGAGAAACGACTAGCAATGAAATTATCATTGCCGACATTAATTTTCTTATTGAAAAACGTTTCACGGTTTTCCTCCTAATTTTTGATATCATAGGTTTTAGTATTATAAATACATCTTAAAATAGTTTATCATATGAGGTGCAATTTCGATATAAAAAAAAGCAAAAAAAGATTTTTTTTTACATACAAAACTTATTTAATATAAATTATGCATTTAGTACATAGAAATTACAACTACATAAAATACCACTATTTTTTTATCAACAATAGATACACTATACCAACGTTTTACTAAAATAGCAAAATATTTATTAAATTTTAGAGTAAAAACATCATTTAAATCAAAATAATAACCTTTTTTAACTTATTGGTATTATACAAATCATCTGTTTTAATGCAGTATATATGTTTACAGATATGACAAACTAACAAATAATTTTTATTTTTCTTTAAATTAGTTCATTTAATTTTTTTTCAATTTGCTTAAAATTTGTATAGTAAAAATCATTCTTTTTTCTTTTTACTCAGAATTTTAGAATTATTGAGACATAAAAAAAGTCCTCAGTATGATACTTTGGACTTCTTTGTCATAATTTAAATGATTAATTTTTATATTACATTAAATCTTTTGCTTTACGAGCTGTGTTACCAGACTTTTCACAATAAGCTACGTGACGTAATTTACCGTTTTCAAATACTGATTTCATTTTAATTGCGCCGCCCCAGCGACTTGTCATTGCTTGTGCACCTGTACGACGTGCGTTCTTTGAAACATTACCTGCCATATCTATAGTCCTCCATATTAAATATCGAATGCAGTGGTAATTTATCATTTCTTTAATTAAAAGTCAAATACTAAACTGCATCAAAAAGTTGGAAAACCACTTAGCATGAAACTCATATAATTAGATTTTTTTTATCAAGAGAGACTTTTTATTGTCTATATCTTATTCTTTTAGTATTATTGAATTATGAATAAACTAAAGTCAATTATCCAACAAATTTTTTTAATTCCGATTTACCTATACAAAGGTTTATTGTCTCCTTATATAGGTGGCAGTTGTATATATTCTCCCTCGTGTTCCACCTATTTTATGGAAGCAGTGTCGAAACATGGAATTCTAAAAGGCACTGCTCTTGGAGTATCAAGAATTGCACGATGTAGTAGAAATTATATGGGAGGCCCCGATCCTGTCCCTGAAAAATTTTCTTTTGAAATAATTAAAAAAAATAGAATTATTTTTAAAAGGCATAAAAACAAAGACCAATTCTAATTAAAAATTGCAAAAATTTCATTATTCACAAGTACTATCATATATATCAATAAAACAGATGATCCTAAAATCAAAGATTTTAGGATCAATTTATTAAATAATCACCATTTAATTTTAAATTACATAAATATGTTACCAATCATCAATGCTACAAAACCAACTGTAGACATTGTTAATACACAACCAAACCACATTTTGAACATATCATTCATCTCAGTTAAACCAATAGATTTATTTACAACCCAGAAATAACTATCATGAACATTAGTAATACCAATTGAACCAATACAACAAGCAAGACCAGCTAAGTAAGGATTAACTGTTGCCATCTCAAGAATTATTGGAGCAGTTAAAGATCCGGCTGTAAGCATTCCAACAGTTGCAGATCCTGTAACAATTCGTAATAAATATGCCATAAAGAAAGGAAGCAAGATACCAGGAATATTTGCATTTATCATCATCTGCGCTAAAGCAGCACCTGCACCACTATCTTTTAAGACTTGACCTAAAGCACCACCAGCACCTGTTACAAATATAATAACACTAGCTTGCTCTATAGATTTATCTAATAACTTTACAACTTCTTTTCTGTCTATATTTCTTGTTAAAGTATAAATTGATACCAACAAACCAAGCAAAACAGCAACAACTGGATCACCAATCAATGCTATAAGATCACGAACTGTTCCTTCAGCCATACCAATAGCTTTAGCCATTGTATTTAAAAGGATTAAGAAAATTGGAAGAGCAATAGGTAAAAATGACAAGAATGTACTTGGGATTTTATCTTCATTAATGATACCAGGATCATTTTTAAGTTCTTCTTCTGTGTAAGGTCTATCAATTAATAAACTACCATCATTTGGATCTGGTATTCTATAAATTTTCTTTCCAATCCATCGGGCATAAACAATACCACCAATAGAAACAGGAACAGAAAAAAGAAAACCAAGTAGGATAAATTTACCCATATCAAGTCCAAAGAAGCCACTAATGGCAAGAGGACCTGGTGTTGGAGGTATCAATGAGTGTGTTGTCAATAAGGCAGCACCTAGTGCACAGCCAATTGTTACAATAGAGCGACCAGTTTTTCTTGAAAGTGATTTTACAAGAGGTGCTAAAATAACAAATGCACTATCACAGAATACTGGAATAGCAACAAAAAAACCTGTTATAGCCATAGCTATATCTTCCTTACCTTCTCCTAATAAATTTATAAAAGTAATAGCCATTCTCTTTGCTGCACCACTTGCTTCAAAAATAGCACCCATCATAACACCTAGACCAATAACAATACCAATTGATCCTAATGTTCCTCCAAATCCTTTTTTAATTGACCCAGTAATAGAATTCATTGGCAAACCAATGAACAAACCAGCTACAACTGCCCCTAGAATCATAGCGACGAAAACGTGAATTTTAGTACGGGTTGAACAAAAAAAGATAAGTCCAATAGCCACTACCAATCCGATGATTACTCTAGCAATATTTAAATCAGCCATAATAATCTCCTCCTTTTATATTTTTGTTAATAATCTATACTATTAATATTTTTACCTCTAAAACTATTAATGGCACATAGCAATTATTGTATTTTTGACTGCAATCCAACAAGATTCACCTTAAGCAAAATTGAATCACAGATTTTTTCTTACTAAATAACAGGACCCAAGCAATAGAAGTCCATCGATTTATTATAATTAATTGCTTCACCTTTGCTCTTCTCACCATTTGCTACACGAAGCAACATTTCAAATGCTTCATCACCAATTTCAGCAATAGATTTCTCTCCTGTGGTAATCAAACCAGCATTTAGATCCATATCATGCTCCATCCTATTATATGTAATTGGATTACCACAAATCTTTACAACGGGTACAACAGGAAAACCTTGTGGAGCACCACGACCAGTTGAGAATAAAATTACATCGGCACCAGCAACTGCCATACCTGAAAGAAGTTCTATTTCACGTCCGGGAGAGTCCTTTATCCAAAGGCCATTGCCTTTTGGAGCTTCTGTATAACCAATTACACCTTGAATTGTTCGTGTACCCGATTTTACTATAGCGCCAAGAGATTTCTCTTCAATTGTGCTTAGTCCACCTTTTATATTACCTGGAGTTGGTTGACCTTTTCTCATATCAACACCAATTGCTTTAGCTCTATTTTCCATCTCTGTTACAATACGACCAATCTCACTTGCAACATGTTCATTTTTTGCTCTTCTTTGAAGTATGTGTTCAGCACCAATAAATTCAGTTGTTTCACCAAATATTACAGTACCACCTAGATCCACTACTTTATCTGCTACATATCCAATTACAGGATTTGAGGCAATTCCAGAAGTTGTATCAGAAGCACCACATTTTATACCCATAACAAATCGAGATATATCCACCTCTTCTCTTTGTAGTCCAGAAATAGCTCTAATTAGTTTTTGAGCTTTATCCATACCAACTTGAATTGAACGACTTGTACCACCAAGTTCTTGAACATTAATTCTTTCAACAGGTTTACCGGTCTTTCTAATTGTTGCTTCAAGTCTATCTGTATCAACACCTTCACAACCAAGACTTACTATAAGTACTGCACCTACATTTGGATTTTCTCCAATTTTGATAAGACAGTCTGTAATTCTTTCCAAATCAGGAGGTGTTTGACAGCATCCCTGATGGTGGATAATTCCCTGTGTTCCGGAAGTATTATTTACAATTGATTCAACTACTTCTGAAACACATACTACAGATGGAATAACCGCTACAAAGTTACGAGTTCCAACCTTTCCATCTTTTCTAACATATCCATGAAATGTATATTTTTTTTTAGCCATTGCTTTATCTCTCCTTATTTAACCATGTCATTTGTGATTTCAGATTTTTTCTTATCATCCCAGTCTCCACGTCCTCTAATACTTTCAATATTATGGATATGAACATAATCACCAGCTACAATTGGCTTACTTGCAACACCAATTTCTTCTCCATATTTTGTTACCTGTTGGCCAACATTGATATCTTCAAGCGCTATTTTATGCCCATAAGGAATATCGATTAGAACATTAAGATCCCAAGATTCACCAGTTTCCGTCAAAATCTCTAAAATATCATCTTTCTTAACATCGCTAAATACAGTTGCGACATTGTCCTTCTCATTAAGTTTAATTGCTTTACTCATGTCTTTTTCTCCTACCTTTTAATAATTACTGATACACCATCAGGAATTACAGTAACTTTTGCTTTATTGCCTTTTATTTTAAAAGCCAAATTCAATGCAGCATTTACATTTTCTGCATATAAAAAACCCATTTTCTCTACCAATGCTTTATCGAGCATTGAAACAAGAATAATTTTATATTTAAGAAGTGATGCAGAGAAACATTGTACACACCATTGCTCTGCAATTGTTTCTTCCATGGGTGTTGCTAGAATCCTTTCTTGAAGTTCTTTTGGTGATCCACTTTGCATCATTTGGCCAAAGTTATCTCCTCCTAGACCATCATTGCAAGATGCAGCAAGAATTATAACACCATCTTCTTTTATACATTCAAGGGCACTTGAGAGTCCTTTAGGGCATTGATATAAATTTTGATCAAGAGGATAACCCCCATTTGTTGTAATAACAATTTCACTCTTAATTGCAGAAACACCATTATGCATTAAAAGTTGATTGCAACCCTCTCTATGAGCTTTTTCAATATCACCAGCAAAAGCTGATATAATTTTCTTATCCTCATCAAGAAGCACATTCAAAATAAATGCAGTCTTTGATATCTTAGCAGCACTTTCCATGTCCTCATGAATTGGATTTCCATCAAGTACTCCCGTAGTTGCCGTAGGTGATGCTATTTGAGGTGCACTATGATTTATATTTACACATGCAGCTGATGCAATACCAGGAAGAATACTTTTTCTTCCACCTGAAAAACCTGCAAAGAAATGTGGTTCAATAAACCCTTCTGCAATCAATAGATCGGCATCACATGCTATTTTGTTCATTTCAAACTTTGAACCCGATGGTAATTTTCCAAGAAATATATTTTTTTCATTATCAAAAGCATCATGATTTATAATTATCTCTTCACTAACTATCTTAGATCCAAAACGGGTTATCATCTCTTCATGAGTCATCCCTCTATGAAGTCCTGTAGCAACCAATATTGTGATTTTAGCTTCCTTATTACTTGTTTTAATTTCTTTTAAAATCAATGGCATGGTAATGCCACTTGGAACTGCTCTTGTATGATCGCTTGTAACAACAACAATATTTTTTCTACCAATTGAAAGTTCTGAAAGCTTTTTACTTTCAATAGGATGTGCTAAAGCATCTAGTACGATTTGCTTTTCACTTTTTTTAATTTTTGATTCTTGTGGAATAACCGTGATTATACCATTTAACCGACTTTCATCGATTTTAAGTACCACCTCACCCTGACCATAAGGAAGTAATATATCCTGTGTCATTTTTTCTCCTTCAACCTAATGATGCATAACTTATAATGTATCATGCATGCATTATGTTTGTATATTATTGTTGCTCTTTAGCAAGTTTGTCAAGAAAAACTTTTAGATATTGAAAAAAGTGCAAAATTAGCTATATTTAGAGATTTTGCTAAAAATAATAGCAATTTATTTTGTTTAATAGTATATTTAAGTAATAAGATACTTAC
>CAYWGU010000146.1:0-6133 GCA_964457975.1 uncultured Spirochaetaceae bacterium
TGCCATATTAATTTATTATAAACTTAAATGCATAATTTTTCAAACACCATACGTTTACTATTGTTTTACAAAACATACTCTTACAAACTATCTAAATGTTTGTATTGCTTATTTGTTAACCGTTTCTAAGATTATCTCTTTATTGCTTTCTTATATTCTCTTGGTGTTTTATTGATTATTTTCTTAAAGCATTTTGAAAAGTAGCTAAAACTATTGAAACCAGTAGCATAAGATATTTCTGAAATTGATTTATCAGTATCTGTTAATAATTGTAAACTTTTTATTATCCTAAAATGGATTAGATATTCAAATGGTGTCATTTTAAAATTCTTTTTAAAAGTTCTTTCAAAGTATCCTTTACTCATGTTATTATTTTTAGCCATTGCTTCTATTAAAATCATTTTTGAAAAATTATCTTGAAAATATATTATATTTTTCTTAACAAATTTACTGTTTTCAATATTTGTATTATCCTCTATTACATTCTTTTTATTTGTCATAACAATATTAGCTACAATATCCATAAGCTTTGAAATAATTAACATTTCATATCCAGGAAATTTTTTATTGTAATAAGTTTTGATCTCTTGAATATCAATTATTATAGAATTTAAAGTATCTGACGGAGTAGTAAAGTATAGTGAAGATAACTGATTATCTGAAAATAATTCATTTAAAAAGTTCTTAACAATGGCAAGATTTTTACATTCAATTATGTCACTTCTAAAAACAATAGCAGTAAAATGACATGGTAAATCATCTAATTTATAAGCACCGTGTATTGCATTTCTATTTATAAAAACTAGATTATTTTCATATATTTTAACTACTTTATTATCTGTATTAAATGTAGTACCTCCTTTTTCAATAAAGAATAACTCATATTCATCATGCCAATGGAAATACTGTACAATTTTCATATCTTCTGTTGTCTCTATAGTATAAACAGCTAGAGGAAATTCTTTTGTACCATGTTTAATATTTTCTTTAATAATAGATTTCATTACATATCCTCATGTCAATATATTTATAATACTAGTTCATTAAATTATAGAGTGCAAGGGAATCTTCTATTACTATATAACTATAAAAATAAAAATGAGGTTGAAGTTGATACAAATTAATAAAGATCGTGTTGAGTATAGATATAAAAAGGAATTAGTTGTATTTACCCCCGTTGGTAAAGATGGAATACGAGTAAGAGCAACCTATAATAAACAACTAACAAATAACAATTGGGCATTATTGGATAAAATAAATACTTTTGATGAATCATCAACTCTCAATAATATTACAACTTTACGTAATGGTAAATTAACATTAAAAATAACAAAGTTTGGTAAACTATCGTTTTATAATGAAAAGCAAGAATTACTTTTACAGGAATATTACAGAACTGGTGATTTTGGTTGTGATTTTGATAATAAAGATGAATTTGATGATTATATCATGATTCATAAATACGCTAGAGAGTTTTCAGCTATTAATACTGGTTATAGTGTTAAAGTACGCTTTAAAGCAAATATAAAGGAAAAGATATTTGGAATGGGATCTTATCAAATTCCTTATTTGAATTTAAAGGGTTGTACTCTTGAATTGGAGCAAGTTAATACACAGACTTCTGTCCCTTTTTATTTATCATCTTTAGGTTATGGTTTTTTATGGAATAATCCAGCAATAGGAAATGTTACATTTGGAAAGAATATAACAGAGTTCATAGCAAATACAACTCAAGAGGTTGATTTTTGGGTGACAGCAGGTGATACACCAGCACAAATTGAAGAAAATTATACTGATGTTACAGGAACAATACCAATTATAGATAATGTTTATCTTGGTTTTTGGCAAAGTAAGTTACGTTATCAAACAGAAGAAGAAGTACTTAATGTTGCAAAAGAATATAAGAAAAGAAATATACCAATAAGTGTAATAGTATTAGATTTCTTCCATTGGACAAATCAAGGCGATTGGAAACCAGATAAAAAATACTGGCCACATTTTGAAGATATGATAACCACACTTAATAAAATGGGAATTAAGCTAGCTGTGTCTGTTTGGCCTACCGTTGATTCTAAAAGTGAGAATTCTAATGAAATGTTTGAAAAAGACTTACTGATTAGAACTGATCGAGGTTGTCCTGTAACAATGCAACTATTTGGATCACAGAATTTTGCAGACTTCACAAATAAAGAAGCTCAATCATATGTTTTTGAAAAGTGTAAGAAAAATTATCTAGATAAAGGTGTTTCTTTATTCTGGTTAGATGTAGCTGAACCAGAATATACAGTTGGAGATTATGTATCATATAGATATAGCCAAGGACCAGCATTAGAGTGTGCTAATATATATCCATTAAAGTATTCTCAAGCATTTTATGAAGGTATGAGAGCTAGTGGAATAACTAATCCAATCAATTTGGTTAGAAGTGCATGGGCAGGGTCACAACGATATGGTGCTTTAGTTTGGTCCGGTGATGTTCCATCAAGTTTCTCTTATTTAAATAATCAAATAAAAGCCGGAATTAACATGGGGATTGCTGGTATTCCTCTTTGGACGTGTGATATTGGTGGGTTCCATGGTGGTAATGTAGATGATCCACAATTTAAAGAACTATTAATTAGATGGTTTGAATTTGGAACATTTTGTCCAGTTATGAGATTGCATGGGGATAGAAGTCCTCATACAAAACCATTGGATACTGAGGTTGGTGGGGGAATGTGTCATAGCGGTGCTCCTAATGAAGTATATAGTTATGGTGATAAATGTGAAAAGCTTTTTACTAATTACATTAATGTTAGACAGAAATTGATTCCTTATATAAAACAAGCTGTTATTGAAGCAAATAAGAATGGAACTCCTATAATGAAACCTTTATTTTTTGATTTTAATGATGATGAAAAATGCTGGGATATCGAAGATGAATATTTATTTGGACATGATTTATTAGTAGCTCCAATATATGAATATAAAAAGAGAAAACGTAAAGTTTATTTGCCAAAGGGTGAGATTTGGATAAATATATATAATGGAGAAGAATCAGAAGGTGGAATATCTATTGATGTTGATGCCCCAATTGAACAAATCCCATTATTTTGCAAAAAGGGTTCTTCCTTATCTCTTGAATGGAGAGTAACTTTTAATAATTTATAGAGGAATTTATATGAATAAAATCAATTTAAGATCAAATAATAAATGGAAAAAAATTAAGGAAAATAGAGGTTTATATTTATTGATATTGCCATCAGTTATTATATTTTTTTGTTTTACTTATATTCCAATATATGGAATAGTCATTGCATTTAAACATTTCAAACCTGCTTTAGGTATTATGAACAGTCCTTGGGTTGGATTAAGATATTTCAAGCAATATTTTAATTCTTATATGTTTTCAACTACCATTTTAAATACATTGAAAATAAGTGTTTATACAATACTTGTTACCTTTCCAATTCCTATTGTCATTGCACTGATATGTAATCAAATGAAAAATAAAGGATTCAAAAAGTTTTATCAAGTTTCAATTTATTTACCCCATTTTATATCAGTTGTAGTAATGAGTGGAATGATTATTTTATTTTTATCTCCAAGTTCTGGTTTTATTCCTGCCCTTTTAGCAAAGATAGGTATTGAAACAGGAAATCTAATGGGGGTTCCTGAGGCTTTCTCAGGAATTTATGCCTGGACAGAGGCTTGGCAACATGTTGGTTGGGATTCAATTATGTATGTAGCTGCATTATCTACAATTCCACACAATTTATATGAAGCTGCAGATGTTGATGGTGCAACAAAATGGCAAAAGATGATTAACATTGATTTACCACTATTAGCAACTACAGCAACAATTCTTTTTATTTTACGTGTTGGATCAATAATGGGAGTAGGGTTTGAAAAGGTCTATTTGCTACAAAATAATTTAAATATTGGTAGCAGTGAAATAATAGCAACTTATTTATATAAAATTGGATTAATGGGTAGTCAATATAGCCTTTCAGCTGCAATTGGAGTTTTTAACAATGTAGTTAATTTTATTACTTTAATTTTTGTAAATACAGTAGCCAGAAAAATAAGTGATGTTTCACTTTGGTAGGAGGAAATATATATGCATAAAAAACAAAGACTAACTAGAAAAGATAAAATATATAACATCTGCATTTATGTGATATCTATGTTAGGAATAATAATAGCTTTATATCCAATGTATTTTATTATAATTGCTTCTTTTAGTAATCCTATAGAGGTATCAAGTGGAAATATATCTTTTTGGCCAAAAGGATTTACCTTAAGTGGTTATAAGCATTTATTTAATTATAAACAGATATTTGTTGGTTATAGAAACACACTGATATATGTTCTATTTGGAACTTTTATATCGGTTGCAGTAAATATCCCTGTGGGATATGCACTGTCTAGAAAAGATTTGGTCGGTAGAAAGTTTTTAACTTGGTATTTCTTAATTCCTATGTTTTTTAGCGGAGGTTTAATTCCTACATACATAACTGTTAAAAACTTTGGATTACTTGATACTAGATTGGTAATGGTATTACCGTTTTCAGTTGTAACTTATTATATCATTATTGCAAGGACTTTCTTTAATTCTTCTATACCAAAAGATTTATATGAAGCTGCACAAATTGATGGATGTACTAATATGAGGTATTTCTTCCAATTTGTTCTTCCTTTATCAAAAGCGATTATAGCTGTAATAGCTTTATGGGCGGCTGTAGGACTGTGGAATGCCTATTTCAATGCTTTGATTTATATACAAAGTGAGGCATTAAAGCCACTTCAATTAGTTTTAAGAAATATTTTAATAAGTAGTAAAGTTGTAAGTCAAATGTCTACGGGTTTAGCAGCGATTGAAGCTAAAAAATCAGCTACTCTAATAAAATATTGTGCAATAGTGATATCGTCAGCACCAATAATGATGATGTATCCTTTTGTACAAAAGTATTTTAATCAGGGAGTTATGATTGGATCAATAAAAGGATAATAAAACATAACAAGGAGGTTGTTTATGTTAAAAAAAGTAATGTGTGGAATTGTATTAGGTTTGTTAGTTGGAACTACAGTGTTTGCACAGGGTCAAAAAGAAGTTGAAGTATTAAATAATGAATTTGATATTTCTATTGTACGCTGGACAGATGCATGGGGGACTGATTTTGCAAATACCTCAGTTTTAAAAGAACTTGAAGAGAGCGCTGGTATAAAAGTTAACTGGGATGTTCATTATTATGGTGACTGGTCAGAACAGAAATCATTAATGCTTGCTTCTGGTAATCTACCTGATGCTTTTTGGGGAGAAATATCATTGTCTGATACTGATATTTCACAAAACCAAGAATATTTTGTTGATTTAACACCATATATCGATGAATGTATGCCGAATTTATCAAGAATTTTTAAAGAAGATCCATCAATGAAAGCTCTTGTTACAACAAGAACTAATAAAATTTATGGTTTACCTAAAAAATTGCCAATGAGACCTTTATCTGCATTTGAAATGTATATTAATAAAGATTGGCTTGATAATTTAGGTTTAGAAATGCCTGAAACTTATCTGGATTTAGAAAATGTTTTAAGAGCTTTTGTAAATGATGATCCCAATGGAAATGGTCTTCATGATGAAGTAGGATATGCTGGTGAAGGTAGTTGTAGAAAAGATATCAATGAACTTATGATTCCTTTTGGAACATGTGCAAGTAGAAGTGGAAATTATATGGGATTGAATAATAATGGTGAACCTTATTTTGTACCTACCTCAAAGAATTTTTATGAAGGTACAAAGTGGATGCATAAGCTATACGAAGAAGGATTGTTAGCTAAAGAGAGATTCACTTTCTCAGAAGATATGATGACATCTATTACTAATGCGGAAGGCGGTTCTTTAACAGGTCTTGCAATTGCGTGGACAGCAGATGCTGGCGTTGGCGCTAATGCTAGTCAATTTGAAGTTTTAAAAGCTCTTAAAGGTCCTGATGGTGAGAGATATGTAGAATCAGATCCAACATATTTAAATTATGCAAGGAATGAATTTGTTGTAACTACTGCTTGTAAAGATGTAAAAAAATTATTAAGTTTTGTTGATCAATTCTATGATGATGAAGTATCACTTCAAACATTCTATGGTTCAATT
>CAYWGU010000147.1:0-5915 GCA_964457975.1 uncultured Spirochaetaceae bacterium
GAATATGGGGCGTTTGGCATTTCAAAGCTCCAACCTATCAAACCGCTATATATTTTATTAATTGTACTCATTTTCAAATTTAGCACTATCCGCCAAATGACCTATATTTATTGTTAGGTTTTCGTGCTTTCTTTTCCGCAGTTTGTCCATGTGTGAAAGGGCAGCAATACTCTTTGGCAAGTTTCGGTTTGTGTGTCGGCTTTTTTGTGCGACTTGACAATGTGTATGGTTGCGAAGGGTTAGCATGTTATTTCTCCTTTTTTGACATCAATTCAGAGAGAGTTGTTGTAAATGGAATCCCTGGAAGTTTGTATAAATCAGTTACTGTTTCTTGTATATTTTTATATCCTTGTAACTCCTTAAATTTCCAAATTGAATTTCCAAATATAGATAAATCAATCTCTTTAAATTCTATTACTAAATAGTAATCCTGCTTAGGATTTGGATAACCTAAACTGTTCATTTTTTCTTTAGAAAACACTTTTGGCCCCTTGCTCACAATTTCATAAATTTCTTCTGCAAACTCTTCACCTTTTCTTCTTAACAAAAGATATTTGGAATTACTAACTTCACTAGTCAATTCTAATGAACCTTTATCATCATTCATTCTGAAATTATAAAACCCTGTCTTTTTATACCATTCATATTTAGTATCATCATTACAATACCCCATCAATATAAACGTCTCGTCTGGAATTAACTTCATGCCATTTAAATATTCAGGAACAGGCTCATGTAAACCCTCTATAGGTTTTTCTTTTGTTACTAGATAAGTTTTACTTGATAGTTTTTCCCTTTGAGTAGTTCTATTTAGAAAATGTGTTTTTACCTCATTTATAAAATCAATTAAATTATTAACACCACTATCTTCTGATGAAGGACGAATGGCAAATGCACCAAGACCAGGAAGAATTTCATGAAACCCTTCAAACCGTTTTGGCTTATCATTAATACCAGGGTATAATATATATGCACCTGCTGTTCTTCTTATAGCATCCTTATATGCATGCATTTTAATAATATCATCTCTTTTAAAATCGGAATTTGTTTCTTTATTTTTAACCTTATATTTCGCATCAAAATGAATATGAACTATTTGCTCTGTTCTTTCTGCCTCTTTCTCATCGATTTCTTTTGGCCACACAGACAAAGTATAGTCTGGATCCATTTGTAATGTCCAAGTCCCTTCTTTTGACAATGCTTTACCACCACTAAATGTTTTATTATAAGAAAATAGAATGGATAATTCTCGTTCATTAGAACTATAACTACCCCGCAAAGCAATTTGCTTACCTTCTTTAAGTTTTAGGCCTAAATTATCATCCGTATAGCTAATTAGTTTTTTATATTCATCTGATTCAATAGTAAAACAGACTTTAATAACCTCCAATAGTTTGAAAAATAACCAATATTCATAAAGTTTAGCAACATTTTTACTACCAGCTTGATAAACATCTTCACCACCAACCCATGATAGTTTGCCAGCAAGATTATACATTAACCATGCCTTAAGAACTTCTCTATAACCTGCTTTTTTTTGTAAAACAGGACTATTAAGTTTTAAAGATAAAGGCTTTGATATTTCTCTAAAAATACCATGTTGTAGAAATGATTCAATCTTGGAATGCGTAGAATGGGCTTCTTCATATAAACGAGACTCTTGGTTGCAATGAAGTTTTATTTCCTCACAGAAAAAATCAAAAGCCTCCAATACAAATTTTACAAAACGATTTTCGGGAGTATCAATACTTTCCTTTTTTTTCCATGATGGTATTTTTAATGCTATAGAATTAACACCAATTGAATTTAAGTTGACATTATTTATAGATGTTCTATTAGGTGAATGAATTAAGCTTCTTATATCTTTATTTTTTATTCTTTTAAGACTCCTAACATCCTTTGATTCAATTATAGTTTCCCATGTTGTTGTGGGTGAATTTAATATTTGTTGAATTGCGATTTCAAAGTCTTCAGTATCAATAATAGATTTAACAAAACAGAATTGTTGGTAAAGGGTTTTAGGGTCTGCGTTATAATCAACTTCTAAAGAATTATTAACAGGCGAATTAGTTTGTAATATCAAATCAGCTGCATGTTCAGTTATTGACTCTAACATGAACCGATAGTCTTTGCGATATGTTGTTTTAACAGATTGAACTTCCAGGTTAAGAGTCCCAAACTTATTGGCATCCTTAAAGACAGGTAAAATAAGAGTGCCAACATAAAAATTCGGACTTATTCTACCTTCTGAAACATTAAAGGCAGAAACTTCTACAACACTATCTGCTTTTAAGTGATATTCAGATAAGTTAAATTTATATTGATAAAAGCAACCTTCCTTAATTTGATAGTCAGCTTCATTATTTTCATTTGCATCTAAAACAAATGAGAATGTATCCGCAATTAAGGGGTAGATTTCAATTGATAAACCCTTTGCAATATGATCCAGATTAATAATACCCATTCTTAAGCTTCTGAATAACTTGTAAAACCATTATCTATTGCGTTTTTATACATTCGAGCAATTTTTTCGAAAGAAAGTAAATATTTGATTTTGTTGTCACTTGCAATAGTAAAATCACCTCTTTCATTGAAGATGCTATCTTGCTTTGCCAACAAACAATACTCAGCTAATATTGTCAATGGTTTTAACAGTTTCCTGCGAGATCCATGTAGTTTGGGTAAAAGCTTTTGCATAATTGCAACATCAATATTAAAATCAATTTTACTTGAATAACCATCCAACTGTTCCTCATCATAAACTTTATCGATTTGATAAAAAAGAGTTTGTATCTCAGATGCAGTTCTATAACCAAATTCAGAACCTACATTTTTTAATTCGCCAAAGAATTTTGTTAAAACCTCATTAAGGGATACTGAATTTGCTTTTTGTTTGTTTATTGCCAAAGAAACAAAGGTTTCGGCATATGGTGCGCCTTCACCTTCTAATTTTGACAGTTCTTTAGGCTCAGATAGATATTTAGTTATTTCGTCTTCGGAAATTCTAAATTCAATGACATTTGCTCTATCCAATACTTTAGGACTAAACATATATGTAGTTTCATCAATATTAACTGTTCCAACAACAAATAGATTTTTAGGCCACGATATTGAATTGGGAACTTCTATAGAGTGTTCATATTGTTTATCATCACCAGTAATATTTAAATTTGTATTTGAACTATGAAGACTGAATTTGTCACCAGATTCCATAACACTTAGAAAGTCTGCAAAGTATCTCTCAACATGACTTAGATTCATTTCATCTAGAATTAAAAAATAAGGTTTTCCTTGATTTTCAGACTTATTAGCTTCTATCATTAATTCTAGAGCTCCATTTTCAGGTAATATATATTCTTGATCATTTAGAGCATTTACATAGCCTAGAATTGGCTCTCTATTTGTCCAATCAGCACCTACTGGTACTATTTTATATTGTACTTTATCTTGACAAATCCATTTTGTGAATGCTTGAGCCAATTGAGTTTTACCTGAACCTGAAAGTCCTGATAGAATTAGAAAAGGTTTAGTAATTAATGAAGAAATAAACCGAAATAATAGTTGATCAGAAAATTGCAGCCCAGTTAAACCAATAGAATGAATGAATTCCTGAACCAAATCCTTTGGTTCAATCGAAATTACAGGCGTTATCGTTTTATCTACATTTTGTCCTTCTAGCCAATCATAAAATTGATCAAAGGAAAGTCCTAGTACTTTATTAAATTCATATGATTTCAATTGCTCATAAAAATCCCTTTGAAATGGCTCTGTAGATGTAGGATCTTTCCATCCCATGTTTTCCAAATGACCTTTGAGAACGTCTTTAACTAAGGGGCCAATTTCATTTTTAGAAAATATAGGAGATAGATCATATGTTGTTTTATCAGAACCCACTGCGAAATCTAATGCAACTCCTGCTTCATTCAATGCAAAAGCTAAATTCGTATATATTTTCTCATCAGTGTCTTTCCGATTAACGACACCTTGCATCTCAGAATTAGTGGAGTTTATAAAAAGCTCGATTAAAGTTTTATGACTGAAAATAATTGAAACTAATAATAAGGCGTATTGAGCTGAAGTATCAAAAGATTTAACAGAATCCCATACGATTGGTAGTTTATTATTACTATCCCCTGCCAACATTTTTCTGGCTTGTGCATGGTTTAAACTTATTTCATCAAGATGATTTAGTATATCTGTACTTGGGTATTTTTTAATTAAATCTATTAATTTTAAATATCCGTTCTTTGTTAATGAAACTTTGTGTCCCTCAAGTCCAATAGCCATTTTATATAGGTTTTACAATTATTAGTTTTTCTTTAACATTTCTATCTCTATCATTTTTCCTGCCCATGGTCATATGAGTGTGATCAAAGGTCTTGATAGAGACTGTATGTTTTTTAAATATATCATTTGCTAGATTAAGTAATTCATCAATATCAATCATGCCAGTATCACTATAACTTAAAACCAAAGATGAGTTATTTTCAGAAATTAATTTAAACATATCCGTAAAAGCACCTTTGACTTTCGTTTTGATGCTAAATGGCGATTGGTGCCTATCATCACGATAACGACCTTTAACCATTTTGTTATTTTTATGCTGTATAACTGGATAGTCATACAAAACTAAGGTTTCTATAGCATGATAAAATCTGCTGTAATGAACAAAACAGTATGGCGGATCAGCATAAATCGTGACATTTTTCAAGTTTCTTAAGCAATCTAGATAGTCTAACGTCAAAACTTCGTGTTTTAGCTTCGTTGGCTCTAAGGGTAGTGCTTCAAGTGCAGAATCTAATTTACGTTCAAAGTATTCAAGAATGCTTTTCTTCCGATATATTAGAATATCCTTCATGGAAGAATCTGTTTTAGCATCCCTATACTGAGCATAATGTCCAGTGCCTTGACTGTTGTATGCCATAGCATACATTAATGAACCTAACATAGTATTATATGCTGGGTTATCTTTAAAATCTTCAATAGCTTTTCTAAGAGAATCAATCCATGTACACTGCTCTGCACTCCACCATGTGCCAGAATAGTTCTTAGTGAAAAGATGCCAATTATTAGTAAATTTTCGCTTGATTAGAGCTTGGTTTAATTTTTCAATTTTATTAAATGC
Organism: uncultured Spirochaetaceae bacterium; assembly: GCA_964457975.1. GTDB lineage: Bacteria > Spirochaetota > Spirochaetia > Sphaerochaetales > Sphaerochaetaceae > Pleomorphochaeta. The sequence continues at coordinate 5,126 of CAYWGU010000147.1, forward strand.
TTTTAAATTATTCTCACCATTGTGGGTTAATCCTTTTAAAATTGTTGAGTAATGCTTTTGATAGTAGATTTCAGCTACTTCTATTATTTCTTTTGATGTAATCTTCTTATCATTCCAATCTGTTAAATATGATTTAGCAATTACAGCTGAATATGCTTGAATATCATTTGAAATAAAAGGAGCTTGTGAACCAATAGAACCAGAAAGGGAACACGAACCCGAGAATAAATCACAAATTACACCACCACTATATACCTCTTCAATACCATCTAAAACAAAAGGGAGTATTTTTGTTTTAGACCCCATGTATTTTATGAATTGAATTGAATCACTTCTTTTAAATTTATTCTTTACCATCAAAATTCGAGTCTTTTAATAATTCCTTAGCGTCAACGTCTAATATTTGCGCTATTTCAAAAAGCACTTCCAAACGAGGTTGTTGTCTATTTTGCACATAAGCATTTACCATATTATAACTTTTGCCCAATTTTTCAGCTAACCAGATTTGCTTTATACCTTTTTCCTCAAGTACTTCTTTAATTCTGTTCATTTTTGAAATACATTTTTTCAGTGTGCAAAAATAATCAAATTAATTTAATATCTCATTTTTCAAGATATAATCTGTCAATATATCGGTATAGAGCGTTGGTGAAAATCAGCTCTTTTGCAAATTTTGGTTGTGGGTAGCTCGTGCGATTTGCAAATGTGCTGTTTGTGTACTGGACTCTTTTTTGCATGAAACCTAACGGCGACAGTAAACGTTGACGCTTTTTATCAAATTAATATTTTG
>CAYWGU010000148.1:0-5873 GCA_964457975.1 uncultured Spirochaetaceae bacterium
GTACAATTATAATTACTAAAAGAAAAGATGTAAAAGGACTAACTACCGCAGCAGGTCTTTGGACAACTGCAATTATTGGCTTATGTCTTGGAGCTGGATACTATGAAGGCGGAATAGCAGGTACTTTCTCTGTATTATTTGTAGAACTTTTACTAGGAAAATTTGAACATAAATATATACGTAAATATACACAAGCAATTTTTTATATAGAATTTAAAAAGAAAGGTACCATTAAATTTATATCAGATCTATTTGAAAATAATAAAATGACAATAGTTGATATGGAAATGAATAAAGCCAATAAATTAACAAAAGCATTTATAACCATTAAAGTTAAAGATGCAAAGCTAATTGATACGGTTATTGAAGAAATAGCGGCAGTTGAAAACGTTGAATTTGTTGATACTTTAACGCAATAGATATAAAAAAAGAATCATAATGGAATACCCTTAAGAAATTTATACTTTCCTATATTTGATGTTTTAAATCTGTCGAAAGCCAGAAATGATTATTTGTACATATTTATATTTATACAGATTTAGGTATATATTTTTTTATAAAAAATATATAAAGTTTTCATATGGAAACATTAAGAGAACTTTATAGAATTGGAGTTGGTCCATCCAGCAGTCATACTATGGGACCAAGAGCTGCTGCAATAGCTTTTATAGAAGATTATTGCAGTGAGGGTGTTCAATATTTTGCTTATCTTTATGGGTCTTTAGCAGCAACTGGTAAGGGACATCTTACTGACGTTGCAATTAGAGATTCTTTTGAAAAACTAGGAAAGAACGTTTCAATTTTTTGGAAACCAAATGAATTCAAACCATTTCATCCAAATGCTGTTACCTTCATCGGTTTTGATTCACAGGACAAACCTATTGCAGAGCAAACATATTATAGTGTTGGTGGTGGTAAGATTGTTGAAGAGGGCAAACAAAATGAGTTAGGTGCTATCTCTGTTTATCCTAGAGAACTAAACAACATGAATAAGATTCTTAAATATTGTAGCAATGAAGGGATTCAATTGTGGGAATTTGCTCTTAACTCTGAAGGTCCAGAAATACTTGATTATATACAAACAGTATGGTCAATCATGACAGCGTCTATCGAAAGAGGAATTGATGCGGAAGGTGTGTTGCCTGGCGGTTTGAAGTTACAACGAAAAGCTTCATCATACCATGAGAAGGCAACACAGTTTAGAGGCGATGAAGGAAAGAGTGCAGAAGCACTATCCTACGCACTCGCTGTATCTGAAGAGAATGCAGCTGGAGGGATTATTGTTACAGCTCCTACGTGTGGAAGTTGTGGTGTTCTTCCTGGAGTTCTTTATTATCTTCAAAAACGATATAAATTTAATGATAGAAAAATATATAGAGCATTGTTAACTGCTGGTTTGATTGGTAACCTTGTAAAGATGAATGGTTCAATCAGTGGAGCTGAAGTTGGATGCCAAGGTGAAATTGGAGTTGCTTGTGCAATGGCAAGTGGTGCTGCAACGCAACTACTTGGTGGAAGCATATTTCAAGTAGAATATGCAGCAGAGATGGGATTGGAACATCATTTAGGGTTGACCTGTGATCCAATGATGGGGCTTGTCCAAATACCCTGCATTGAAAGAAATGCAATGGCAACAATGAGAAGTATTGATCACTGCACATATGCTCTAATGTCTGATGGACGACATAAGGTTTCATTTGATGATGTTGTTGGTGTTATGATGGAAACTGGCCACGACATTCCTTCTCTTTACAGAGAAACAAGCCTTGGTGGTTTGGCTAAAATAAAAGAAACAATAGAATAAAGATTAAAATATAAATAAGGGAAAGGTTCTTGGTACAATACATCAGGGACCTTTTTTAATTAATGCAGTATTTTGAAAGAATTCTGTCGCTTTAAAGTATACATTGATTGTATCTAAAACCATCATGTTTCAAGTACTTATTCGTAATTTTTTACTTTCCTAATCTACTTAGGATAAAATCTAATAATTATTAAACTTAATATTAATTTGCTTAAACACTCAGTTGTACAACAAGTACCACTAAAACTATTTTATGCTTTTTGTTATAATTTGAAGAATGAATGAAAATAACAAATACTTTATCATAAAAAGAAATAAATGATATAAAAGCTTTAAATCTTTTATGTGAAATAGAAAGGATGCCTAACTTTGATTCAAGTATTTTTATTGATTGTGAGCTTCTATGTTTTTATCTAGAATATGAAGAAGAAGAGCTAATTTGTTTTTTGCGTCGATCAGAAATATAGATCAAAAGTATATGGAGAAAAGATATTAATAAACCTACCTTTCAAATCAATGGGTATGTTCTTAGAGTAAATTATAATAATATACAAGCTAAAATTTTTTATGAAAGAATGGCTCAAAAATATACAGAGGGGAAAGGTTAATTAAATAACAGTAATAATTTGATGTAAGAATGTTCTTATACAAGAAAAGTAAAAAGCTTTCCAAGGCAAAAAACCCATTTGAAGGGAAATAATGGCCAGTGTTTAATACGATGTATTTTATGAATCTTTGAAATCGTTAACAGATCCATAAATATCGCAAATGTATAAGTTGAGGCTCCAATGATTGTTTAAGATTGCTTATAGATTTCTAACTTTTAAAAATATAGCAAAGGTTACAACAAAACATCTCTAAACAAAGTCTCCTAATGAGAGATTTGAAGATGGAAGATTATACACATCACTGAGGGGTGAATAAGGAGAATATATAGTTAATTAGCTATCTATTCCCCCTTATAAATTCTTGAGCCGAAAGAATAGGCTTTACTCATTTATCGAGTACTGAATATTATATGAAAACTAAATAACAAACATGAATTACAGTCTTAATATTAAAAGGTATTGTGTTTTTTTATGATGTTAAGAAATCCTAGGTAGATTATAAAGTTGCTCTTAATTTAAAGGATTGGATTTATAACATCTTCCTTATATTAAGAACAACTTTTTTAAAATACTGGCTATAGCAAATTTTTGATTTGACAAACCACTAAAGACAAGTAATATTGAATTACCAAAGGTTGTTACTGATAATTAATATTGTCATTTAGTTGATTTAAACAATTTTTGCTTGTACCTATAAGATAAATCAAGTAATCAATTTTAGATAACTAAATTAAGAGATAAATCCCTATGTTGAACCTCATTAATTTCTTCATCGATGATTACACCATCTTTTAAAATTATAGCATCTTCAAGCACAGTACCATAATCTTTTTCGATTAATTGTTCTATAAATGGATAAATTATCGTAGAATTATTGGTGGTGAAGGTCTTGTAAAATATAGTGGGTGTATGATCAACAACGTAATGCATTATTCCATCTATCATATAAGTAGGATCTTCTATTGTAGTTGGAACGCTGGTTTCAATTGCACCATTCTTATCACAACTAACATCAATAATTAAAGAATTTCTTTTCATCCTCTTTAAATCGGATTTGTTGATGATATGATCTTTTCTTTTCAAATCCCATGTTATGCAATTAACAATGACATCATATTGATCAAGTTCTTCTTTAAATAAATGTTCTGTTTTTCTATTGTATTGCATTACTTTTGCACCAAACATATTCAGTATTCTTATAGCCCCTCTAGCTACATTACCAGAACCAAGAACTGCAACAGTTGTTTCATAAGGTATTTGTCCAAAGCATTGAAATGCGTGGATAACTGCAGATTCACCGGCTAATTCATTGTTTTGCCAAAAAACGTGACGGCCTTCTTCATTCATATTTTCCCAAGCAAAAGCTGTTATTTTATTTTTAATTAATAAATCTGTTACAGCTCTATTTTGTGAGGCATGTACCCAACCAAAGATTGTTTGATTTTTATGTAATTTATCTAAATACGTAGCATCACCAATTTTGGGATCGCAGATAACGTCCTTGGTTAAAATTTCTTCAAAGGAACAAACATTGCAACCCAAAGCTTCATATTCACTATCTTTTACACCTAGAACCTTACCATATCCTTTTTGGAAATATAGTTGTTCGGGATTGTGTATTAATTTTATATGTTCAAGATCTATAACTCTTCGGTTTTCATTTTCTTTTGTATTTATTGGAAATCCAATGGTATTCATTTAATGCTCCTCTAATGTGTTACCTGCAATTAAATGCAGAAACAATTATTATCAATTTTCAAATCCATAGGAGATTTTTTGTCCACTCCTAAGGTTTCAGTAGCAGTTAGTTTTATGGTCAACTGCATTAACCATTAGCAGAAAGAAGTTTTATCTCAGACAAAATTTTCAGTAGGATTTTTTGATAGTTTCCTCACTATAGTAGGAATAGAACTAATTGACCCTTTCTCCTTGTGGGGATCAATTTGATTTATAACTGCTTGATACGTACAAGTATCATTGCTAGCATCTGTTTAACTTTTGTCTTAAAAATTGATACTATTGAGTATAGCTAAATGATTTACATTTCAAAATCTTGCTAATTCATGGGCAGCTCATTGATTTATAATCAAGGATGGAATTAGCGTGCTACTATTAGAAAGATGAGGGCGTTTTGCCTTTTAACCCCTGGTTCGTCCTGAGCTGTTAACCTTTCAGTTATCAGAAGAGGAGGGAAGTAAAAACTTCCTTGAGCTCACAATCTTTGTTGGTGCTTTCTAATAAAATGCAATTAAATCACGGTTTTTTTAGAGAGAGTAATTACAACAAGGTATTTTTCATTAAGGTCTTACTAATCTATCCAAGAATAAACATCATCTTCAGATATTATTTCAGCATTTTTAAAGGTACTGTCAATTTCGGTTAGCAATGTCGTTACCTTTATAGCTCTCGTTAGTTGCCTAATTACATAATACTTGTTAATTATCTTCAACTGTAGTTGTCTCTCAATTAACCATTTTAGCTTTGCTATACTTTCTATAATTCATGTAGAATTTGGTTTTCTAGTTTTTCCCTTAATATTCAATTAAGTACTTTGCTAGAAACCTCATATAAGAGAATTCAGAAGAAAAATTATCTACTCTGTACTTCTTTTGTTCTCTCTATTGGTTTTTTTTTACCATTGTTTGCAGTTTATTTTTAGAAACTAACAATGGAAAATCATAAAGGAATAAGAATCCTCAATGCCATCGAAAAAGCATTATATAGCTTGTGCTACACTCATAGAATGCTTCTTGTCTGGTTGTAGCCAGATTTTTTTAATCCGGGCTGCAAAGGTTTTTTCATTTTAATTCTAAACAGTATTATTTGTTATTTTTAAAACGTTTTTTCGCCTCTGTCATTTACAAGCAATAAAGTAATTCTCTATTGAACTTGTAATTACCAATATACATCTAAATTCACTATAGCATATTATATATACAAAGGTCTATTCTTTGCCTTTTTATCAATTTCTTTTCATTTATTAGAATCTATTTATTGAAAAGCTGAGTAATTTTGTTTTTAAACTCCTTTAATGGTGATTGTTGTAGGAATATTGTAAAATTTGTCTTTGGTCTATTTGTGTCATATGAAAAACTTAAAAGATAAAAAGATTTACGATGAATTGTTGCAATTAGTTAATTTTCTTATATTATGTAGATAAGGATTTTGTGAGGTATGCAAATATCATTATTTTAAACTGTCACAAAAATTGTAATAAAACAATAAATATGCTATTTTTTGGGTCTATTGGCAATCTGTCGGGAATTTGCTTTAGGCCGGTAATTCGTTTCCCTTATAATCTCTTAATAATCTAAAAATAGTAGGTTAAAAAAGGGTTAAAGCTCAAGGTACTTCTTTCCTTTTTCATAAATTCTAATTGATATTTGATGGCATTTTACAAGAAATCAATGGATGTATGTGTTCACTAATTAAGAGAGCAAGATAGTCTAAGTTAGATAAGC
>CAYWGU010000149.1:0-3531 GCA_964457975.1 uncultured Spirochaetaceae bacterium
TTCTTTCTTTTCACGATGCTTAATCATCTAAGGTTCCTCAATAACTTATTTATTTTTTAAATTTTTAAATTTAATTTTTGTTTCAGTTTAATTTGGATAAGAAACCACTCCAATCTATTTAAGGATATTTCAGAGTGGTTGTTAATTATTAATGTGCTAGGTAATATTACTTTGCAGCTTCTACTGCTTTTACACCCATAGTCCATTCTGAGTTTAATTTAGCCATGTAGTCTTCGAAGGTATCGTTAGAAACTCCACGTGCAATATCAATTACGTGATTTAATCTTTGACCGTTATCAAAAAGTGTTATACCACTTTCAAATTGTACAGCATCAAGAGCACCTAGGTTTTCAGTTGTTGCAGGTTTATCAACAATAAATTGAATATCACTGAAGCTTTCAAGACCAACTGGCATTGGATCGCTTGCTACAAGTGAGATACCACCTTCAGCTAAAGCCCAACCTGAATCTTTGATCATGAAGTCAATGAATGCACGGCATGCTTCAGGACTTTCTGTATGTTTGTTTATACCATAACAGTAGTCTGTACCAGCACTTGCATACTGAATACCATCAATGCTGTAAGGGAATGCCATGTAACCAACGTTTTCAGGAGTGTTGTCAGCATCTTGCATCTGACTGATTGCCCAACTCCCAAGTACCATGCATCCGATTTCACCGCGGTTTAACATGCCTTTACATGCTTCCCAGTCACCTGTTGTAGGATCTGCTTCGCATAGGTCTTCATTTACGATGTCATAAACCATCTTTGATAAAATGTAGTGTGGAGATCCTGGAGCAAATGCACTCTGGTCATGTGGTAGAATATTGTTTTTGTAATCACCATCACCTGAAAGAGAACCAAATGGATGATCTTCCCATTTGTCTAGAGGCCAACCACTGTTTGCGTTGGTATAATAAGGAATTGCATTTGTATTATCTTTAATCATTTGTAAATCTGCTAAGAATTCTTCAGGACTTAATGGTAATGTTTCAATGCCTGCTTCTTTGAAAACTTCTTTGTTGTAGATAATACCTTTAACAGCACTAAAGTTTGCAAGTCCGTAAACTTGATCATTATTCCATTTGCTATATAGATAAGATTCTGTGTAACCTTCATTCTTTACCAATTCATCAACAGTTCCAAGTGAAAGGAAATATTTACCAAGAACATCTGTTGGTACTGTATCAATTATCATGCATATATCACCATATTTATCAGTTTGCATTCTTGTTGCCATCTCACCAACATAATCTGTTGCTGATTGAACTTCAACGGTTACCTCTGGATATTTTTCATTGAACTTAGCTATAAGTTTTGTGAAGGTTCCATCATTATCTCTATCTGTACGGTTTGTTAAAAATACAATATCACCTTTAACTTTTCCAACACCAGCTGCTGTAGTTGTCTCTTTGCTTCCTTGAGCAAATAAACAAGATGCGCTTAACAAAATAGCAAAAGCAAATGTTAATTTTTTTTTCATTTCCAATCCTCCTATGGATTTTATTTAAAATACTATTTAAGTAAAAATTTTATAGATTTACTTAATTTAATTCTTATTGTTATCCTATTTACTTAAATTGTCAAGAATTATTTTTATATTTTAAGTAAAATATAGAATATATTAAGTAAAAATTTAAGTAATATATTTTGTTTATATTTTAAATTGTTGTTGAATAAGGAAATAAAAAAAACACAAACCATATTATTATTAATCAAAAACAATAATATTATTTGTGTTTTACTTAATTTACAATAAACTGCTACATTTATGTTAATTATAATTTATTACTTATTTTTCCTTTTTACTTAACGCTGTCTCTTTTTATCAATTGAGTTGCAACTATTACTCTTTCTGAAGCAACATTAGGATTATTTATTTGCTTTAACAAATGAGTCATGGAAAGTTTTGCCATTCGCTCCATATCGACACGGATTGTTGTAAGTTGAGGAACGCAGTTTTTAGCCCAATGGGAATCATCAAATCCAACTATCGAAATATCTTCAGGTATTCTTTTACCCATGCTTTTTAACTGGTTAACAAGTTTATATGCAGACTCATCACAGTTACAAACAAACGCTTTAGGAAGCTTTTCTGGTAAATCAAAGGTGAGGGTAATCATTCCTTTTTTATCCCTGTCAGGTATTATGTAGTTTGGGTTTATTTCTATATTATTCATAAGAAGAGCTTTAGTATAACCCAAAAACCTATCCATGATAGATGATGTTGCAGAAAGAGTACCAAGGTATCCAATATCTTTATATCCTTTATTAATTAGATAGCTTGTAATTGCATAAGATCCTCCACAACCATCACTGGTTACAGAGTCATCGTCAAATAAATCTTGGTGGAAATCTTGTAAAACGTATGGAATATTGTGCTCTGCAATTAAATTAATATATGGACGTGATACTTCTCCCAATATTATTATTCCTTCTACATTTTGGTTTGCTACAAAATTTGGAAGTTTTGGTGCATATTCATTCTCACATGTTATTATTTCAATCAAACCTGTATAGTTCTCTTGTGAGCATTGTATCAAAAGAGCTCTCCACATTTCACTGTAAAAAGCATTATCACTGCAGAACCTATCTGCTACAGCAATGCCAATATAATGAGATTGTGTTATGCCTGTGTTTTTCTTATTTTGTTTGGAATAACCCATCTCGCTAGCTTTTCTAATGATTTTTTCTCTGACTTCATCGCCAATGCCTTCTTTACCATTAAGTGCTTTTGAAACGGATACTGTGCTGATATCCAACTCTTCGGCTATATCTTTCATTGTCACATTTTTTTCCATAGTAACTCCAAATTATCTGTCTATTTTTCCATAATACATCATATTTAAGTAAAATACAATATTTTTTACTTTACTTTTAATCAATTTTAAGTTATTACATGTTCATAGAGGTGTTTATTATGAATGAACTAAAAAGACCCAATATATTGATTATATACACGGATCAGCAACGATTTGATACTCTAACCTGCAATAATAGTAGATCTCCTATTACTACTAAAAACATTGATAGCATTGCTCAAAAAGGTATTAATTTTAAGCAATGTTACACTCAGTCACCAATATGTGGACCCAGTCGTGCTAGTTTTTTATCAGGGCTTTATCCTAGTGCAAACGGTGTTGGAACCAACGGTATACCCTACAATGAAGAATTCTCTCCTATTTGGAAGGTTTTAAAACCTTATGGTTACCAGACATCTCAAATTGGAAAGCTTCACTTTCAACCTCATGCAAGAAGAAACCATCAAAATATGCCAAACACCTATGGTTTTGATAGAGCAATTATCAGTGATGAGCCAGGATGTTATGATGATTGCTATACAAAATGGGTTGAGTGCATAGAAGTAAGTCAACTACCATTAGTTAGAACACAACTTCCTCCAGCAGCCCTTGATTGGGGTGATAAGAAAAACTACAGTAATGTACCCCGTAACACTCATGAACCCTATCTGTTTGAAGGAGGAGATAACTTCACTCATTCAAAGTTTGTAGCCAGTGAGAGTGTTAGATT